>JBEQBT010000039.1:0-18595 GCA_041639705.1 Clostridiaceae bacterium
AAAAGACCTTCTTACACCTTCAGGTAAAGCCTGATATGTAATTTTCATAAGCGACTTAAGCCCACTTCTTTCAATTGTAGTATTCCCAATAGTAAATGGTTCTGCAATAATTCTCTGTATGCCCCGGGTGTCAAGGTTTAAATCATCTATTGTTTTCTCCATTTCCCTGGCATTATCAAATACACTTTGAGTAAGAACAACTATTACAGGAATTCTTTTAGCTAGATCCTTTATCCAATTTATTTCATAATCTTCAATTCTATTGGACTGTGCGTTAATACAATACCAAACTACATGCAATAAATCCTTGTCATTAAAATTGCTATTTATTCTATTTATTTCATCATCTATTTCCTTCCTGACCTCATGTTGAATCTCCTCATTTAACTCAAGACCCTTGGTATCATATATATTTATTGGAACACCTTCCTTTGATATTTTCCTTAAATGTTTTGTAACAGGTTTTCCTATACCTGTCTCAGCAAGATTTTCCCTAAATATATTATTAATAAGTGTGCTTTTCCCAACACCAGTTTTTCCTATAAGCATTACATTCACTGGTATCATTTTATCTAATTCTTCTTTTGTTTTGTTTAAAATATCATTTAATATATTCATTTCATCCATTGTATTCACATCCTTAACCAATGTAATCTACCCTAATTATAACAAAAAACTTCATTTTGCACATATTATATTACGGGGCAGCTTTATATTATATAATTGATTAAAAATATTCTTATTTTTTACCTAAATTACTAATGGATTTAAAATTTAAAAATGGGAATTTTAATTGTAAAGGATATTTTATACAAGTGTTGAATACTTTACATATAAGGAGGGATTTTCTTATGAAAACAAATATTACCTTTGAGAACAATTTTAAAACAATAGGAAGCTTATCAGGAAATAGAAGCAGCTTCGAGATACTTGAATATTTAAACTTAAATGGCAGCAAGGACGTTGGAAGTGCTACAATGTTATATTTTATGAAAGAAGCACATATAAAGCTCAGACAAGTAAAAATAAATTTAAACAATGGTGCAGTAAAATTAGAATCTGGAGCTTTAAGCTTCTTAAGAGGAAATATTGAAATGGAAAATAAAGCAGGTGGTTTACTTGGTCTGGGTAAAAAAATGATAACCAGTAAGCTTACAGGTGAAACTATATTTAAACCTACTTATAAGGGCACTGGAGAGATATATCTTGAACCAAGCTTTGGCTTTTATGCACTCATACAGCTTGAAAATGAAGATATAATTGTTGACGATGGATTGTTCTATGCATGTGAGGATACTGTTGAAGTTGGAGCAGAAATGCAAAAAAACCTTTCCTCATCATTTTTAGGAAATGAAGGACTATTCCAAACCAAGATATCGGGTAATGGTATTGTAGTACTCGAAATTCCTGTTCCTGAAAATGAGATCCTGAAATATACATTAAATAATGAAACTCTAAAGGTTGATGGTAACTTTGCTCTTCTTAGAAGCAAGGGAATTAATTTTACTGTTGAAAAATCCTCTAAATCATTAATATCTTCAGCTACAAGTGGAGAAGGGTTATTAAATGTATTCAGAGGAACTGGAGAAGTATGGCTAGCACCTACCCAGTATATATATAAAAAATTATCATTTATGGGTTTACCAGGAATGACAAATCCAGGAGGAAGTTCAAATACAAGGTCATAAAAAAGAGGTTGTTGTAAACAACTAAAAAACTGCTGTTTCACATAAAAATTTGTAGCTGTCATCCTGAACGTAGTGAAGGATCTTTAAGATCCTTCACTACATTCAGAACGACAGCCTCTTTTTTATTAAACCAAACTATTTTGCAACATCCCATTCTTATGACTAAAGAATGCTATTTTTACTGTACTGATACTGAGAAAAAAATTACGTTTCCAAATGGGCTTATTTTAATAGCATCCTTTATCTTTCTTATTATTTTCTCATTATCCATTTCATTTGTCTCAACCTTGAAAACAGCATTCAAGGAAGTGGTGTTTTGTAAATAAGTAAATTTATAATTTACATCCTTGTAACTTTCAAGATATTCAATTACTTTTTTGCTCATAGCTGAGCTAATAGTAGCCTTTTTCTCAACCACACAAAAACCCCCTAATAAAATTTGAAATACACAGCAATTATAGTAATTTTACACCCAATTATTACTAAAATAAAGCAGTAAATTTTATAATTAAAACACTCATATTCTTATTCTAAACATTTCATTTATAAAATCTATATCCTTTATTTTTACTTTGTCTGTCTTCTTTTCAATCGCTCTGTTTAAATCAATAATCAATTTTCCCTTTTCCACTAATACTATGTCCTCATAGATGTTCCTTTTAATAAGCATAGATGGAAGCTTCAAAATTGATGGACTTTGAATTTTAAATACTGCCCTTCCCTCTTCAAAGGAATCAAATGATACCTTCATTTTTAAGTCAGGAATAAATCTGCCTAGATCTATTTCAGTTACTATATCATTTTTATCAGTATATAAATTTTTTATAAGCTCAGGAAGTACATTGAATTCCTTTGCCCTTTCAAATAACTCTCCAACAGATATACTTATTATTGCCATATTTTAGCCTCCAATGCTAACAAACATTCTTTTAATATGTATTATATACTTTCGCTAATAATTTATATTATCCTTCATTTAATTACCTATTACAACATGCTAACTTCAATAAAATCAATGTATATTTTCTGGTATTTAGGGCAATAATTTTAAAAAAATAATGCTGGAGGATTATTATGAATAGAGTAGTTTTAGTTGGTAGACTTACAAAGGATGCAGAATTAAAAACCTTTGAAGCAAATGAAAGAAGTGTATTGAATTTTACACTTGCTGTAAATCGTGACTTTGTAAATTCCAATAATGAAAGAGAAGCTGATTTCATACCAATAGTATATTGGTTAGAGCATGCAGAGTCTCTGCAAAAGTATCTTCTTAAGGGAATACAGATATGTGTTTCTGGTAAATTGAGAGTTAGGTCCTATGAATCTCCAGATAAGGGGAAAAGGTATATTACCGAGGTTTTAGCAGATGAGATTAAATTCCTTGGCAGCAAAAAAGAATCTAGTGTAATATAAAAAAATGCTTTGGATCACTCCAAAGCATTTTTTAGTGAGATAGTAATTGATTAATGTTAGCCATTCTTGCTATCCCTATAATGTTGTTCCTAAAATATGATTGGAATCTTGCTGCAATTAGAATATAATAAGCTTAATCATAATCGTTCTATTTTAAGGGGGTTAGTAAATCATGAAGGTATACATAAGCGCTGATATTGAAGGAATTACTGGTGTCACAAACTGGGATGAGACAAATAGGACAAAGAGCGATTATCCCTATTTCGCACAACAGATGACTTCTGAAGTTAAATCTGCATGTTTAGGAGCAAATGAGGTCGGAGCTGAGGAAATATGGATTAAGGATGCCCATGGTTCTGCAAGGAACATAAGTATCCTAGACTTACCTGAGAATGTAAATATTACAAGAGGCTGGAGCAGACACCCATTTCTTATGATGCAGGAGCTTGATTCTAGCTTTGATGCAGCAATGATGATTGGATATCATTCCTATTCAGGTTCAGGTGACAACCCACTTGCTCATACATTAGATGATACTGTTGCATTCATAAAAATTAATGGTGAGTATGCAAGTGAATTTTTAATAAATGCCTATACAGCAGCTCTTGTTGATGTTCCTGTAGTATTTGTAAGTGGAGATGAAGGCCTCTGTAATCATATAAAACAGATAAATGAGAACATTACTACTTTAGCAGTAAAAAAAGGCTCTGGCAGTTCAACCACTAGCATCCATCCTGCACTAGCTGCCAAGCTTACAACAAAAAATGTACAATCAGCTCTAAAGGGTGATTTAAGCAAATGTAAGCTCACATTGCCTAAAAGCTTCAATGTAGAAATATCCTACGTTAACCATTACAATGCATATAGAGCATCCTTTTATCCAGGTATGAAGCAAGTTTCTCCAACAAATGTTGTGTTTGAAACCAACGACTACTTTCAGGTACTATGTGCATTCTCATTTTTAATATAAATTATTATATTCATAAAACTTGTGTTTTAATTTAGTATTTAGGTGTTTTCGGGTATATTTGTGTTAAATTCTTTTTTGTAAACAGAGAATTTTTACTTCAGCTCAAAATATATGTGTATGTCTAAGTATATATAACAAAGTATTCAAAAGGTACCACCTACACTTATGTGTTAGGTTGTACCTTTCTTTTATTTAATATGTATATACTTTTAAAATAAGTAAATAATACATACCAAAAGTAAATATTTATATATTAGGGGTGGAAATTATGGAAGAAAATAATATTTCTTTTGCAAATGAATTTAAGATCCCACCACAGCCCTATTGGATTGCATCTACACCACAGACTGATTATCCATCTTTAACAGAGGATATTAGTATTGATATTGCAATAATAGGAGGTGGTATGACAGGCATTACCACTGCATATCTTCTAAAAAAGGAGGGCTATAAGGTAGCCATAATAGATGCAGACAGAATTATGCAGGGCACTAGTGCTCACACAACAGCTAAGATCACATCCCAGCATGGATTAATCTATAATAAAATATCCAATAGTTTAGGTAGGGAACGGGCAAAGCAGTATGCTGATTCCAACGAAGCAGCTATCCACTTTATTGCTAATCTGATAAAAGAGAAACATATAAGCTGTGACTTTTCCTGGCAGTCAGCTTATGTTTATACTCAGGATGATAATTATGTAAAAAAAATTCAAAAGGAAGTTGATGCTGCTTCAGAGCTTGGTATTAAGGCATCCTATCTTGAGGAAATTCCTCTTCCCTTTAATATAAAGGCTGCTGTACGTTTTGATGACCAAGCACAATTTCATCCTAGAAAGTATCTTCTTGAGCTTCAAAAGGAGATTCCTGGAGATGGAAGTTATATATTTGAGAACACAAGAATAATGGATGTTAAGGAAGGTAAGCCCTGCACACTTACTACTGAAAATGGAAATGTAGTAACTGCCCTAAAGGTTATATTAGCCTCACACTATCCCTGTTATGATGGAAGAGGCATGTACTTTACAAGGCTTTATCCAGAAAAATCCTATGCACTTGCTATAAAAGCAAAGGAAAAGTTTCCGGGAGGAATGTACATAACTGCCGAAACCCCTGGACGCTCTCTTAGATCAACACCCTATGAGGATGGTGAACTTATTCTTGTTGTTGGTGAACACCATAAAACAGGACAGGGAGAGGATTTGAATAAACATTATATCAATCTTAAGAAATTTGCCATGGATACCTATACAGTTGAAAACATTCCCTGGAGATGGTCAACACATGATTATACAACTGCTGATGGTGTTCCATACATTGGTAACTTAACCTCCCAAACTCCTGATGTTTTTGTGGCTACGGGCTACGGAAAATGGGGAATGACCACAAGCACATTAGCAGCCATACTACTTAAAGATTTAATCACCATAGGCAAGAACCCATGGGCAGATGTATATTACCCATCAAGGTTCACTCCTGCTGCTTCTGCTGCTACAATGGTTAAAGAAAATGCAGATGTTGCTAAACACCTTATAAAAGGTAAGCTTAGTGTTCCACCAAACAATGTATTGATTGAAAATGGAGAGGGAAGAATTGTAGATGTGGATGCTCAAAAAGCAGGTGCCTACAGAGATGATAATGGAGTGCTGCATATTGTAGATACAACATGTACACATGTGGGCTGTGAGCTTAATTGGAATAACGCAGAGAAATCCTGGGATTGCCCATGTCATGGTTCCAGATTTACATATGAGGGAGATATAATAGAAGGACCAGCAATACATAAACTAAAGCATATAACGGATGGAAAAAATGAAATAGACCCTAATATTTTTTAGTAAACTTAAGCCATCATATTTGTTAAATAATAACTGCAAATATGATGGCTTTTTGTAGTATATAGTTATAAGAAGTTTTAGTATAATAGTTATATATACATGCATACTAATTATTTTTGAAGTGCAAATAAAATAATAGGGGGGCAATATGAAATTTTTCAGTAGTTTTAAAAAAATGCTTTTTTCACTATATCAGAGTATTAAACGTTTTCCTGTAACACTGTTTTTATCTTTGGCAGTAACTGTTTTAGGTATTATAATAACTGAGTATACTCAACGAGGAAATGATGATTTCATAAAAATGCTTGGAAGGATTGCAATGGTCCTTACACTTGGAATTCCAATCTCACTGAGCTTTAAATTCATATTTGAAAGATTTAATTGGATTAAAAGCTTAACTAAGGTACTAATTTATATTACTTCAGCATTATTTCTTTTTGTATATTATTTCTTCCTTTTACCTGATTTTACTATTGTACCATTAACGAGATATATTGCATTTATCATTGTTTCCATTCTAGCAGCATTAATAATACCCTATTTTTATAAAAGGACAAACATTGAGCTTTATACCATAAAGCTTATATTAAGATTTTTTACTACTTTTATATTTTCAATAATACTTCAATTGGGTATAAGTGCAATACTCTTCACAATAGATAAATTACTTGGGGTTCCAGTATATAATAAACTTTACCTATATATTTGGTATGTAATTTGTGGAGTATTTGCTTCCACCTTCTATTTAGCTGGAGTACCAACTAATAATCAGGAGCATGAATTGTCCGATTACCCTAAAATACTAAAGATTCTTCTTATCTATATAGTAATGCCATTGATTTCAGTCTACACCTTTATACTGTATTTATATTTTGCCAAAGTCCTTATCGCTTTTACATGGCCTGTTGGCCTAGTTGGTAATTTGGTTTTGTGGTACTCAGTAATAAGTATATTTGTCATATTCCTAGTGTATCCATTAACAGCCGAAAGCAAGTGGGTTAGAAATTTTATATTCTGGTTTCCAAAGCTTATTTTGCCATTAATTATTATGATGTTTGTATCTGTTGGAATAAGAGTTCGTGCATATGGATTTACTGAAAATAGATATTTTGTACTAGCACTTGGATTATGGGTTTTAGTATCAATGCTTTATTTTAGTATTATTAAAGTCAAGAGGAATATAATTCTTCCTTTAAGTCTTGGGATAATAGTATTCCTGTCAGTTACAGGTCCATGGAGCGCCTATTCAGCCTCAATAAACAGCCAAAACAACAGATTTCAAGGAATACTTACCATATACAATATGATAAAGGATAATACTATAGTAAATTCTTCTTTAGCAATTACTAGCCAGGATAAGAAAGAAATTAATGCTATATTGCGCTATTTTAATAATACCCACTCTCTTAAAAATGTTAAGTATTTACCTGAAGGCTTTAAATTAAGTGATATGAAAAAGTTGTTTGGGTTTGAGTATGAAGAATATTACAATAACCCAGGGTCTAATAATTATTTTGCATATGCATTAAATTTTGTATCTAGTCCCTATGACATCAGTGGATTTGACTACCTGTTTAGCTTTAGGTATCCAGGTAATACCCAAAATCAATCTAACGAGAAAATTAAAGCCGAGTTTAATCGTGAAAATCAGGAGTTTAAGTTGTATTATAATGGACTTGAGATCTATAAAAAAACATTATCTGACTTTGCTGACAAACTATATGAACAATATGGCACAACAGCAGATAAAAGTATTACTCCTGAAGAAATGACTTTTATTGATGAAAATAACAATATAAAAATTAAATTCCTGTTTATAAACATTTATGGCAACAGGGATACTGCAGCAAACAAAACGACAATCGATAATATGGAGTTTGATGTTCTTGTAGATATTTAAGTGGCAGCCATATGACTTATTACATATGTGTGGTAATGCGTCATAAGGTGCTTGTTAACATGGGTATAAATGTGGGTACATGTAGGGGCGAACACTGTTCGCCCCTACAAATTGTCATTCTGAACGTAGTGAAGAATCTTAATAGGTAACTTGGGGAAAGATCCTTCACTTCGTTCAGGATGACAGCATCTCCGTTAGGTGCTGGGCAATTCACATTCATATGTTGTTACGCATTATTCCTGTTATATTCATTTACAGACATCACCTTGAATGGAGTTGTTTTTGCAACGCATTATGTAGTAAAATTAACCTATAAGATAATAATCGATAGGATGTGTTATTTTGAGTATATATAATAAAATCGAAGGAAACGAGGCAATAATATATTATCTTGGACACAGCGGATGGGCTGTTAAGACTAAATCACATTTTCTAATATTTGATTATTTTGAAATGGATAAAAATGCTCAAAATAAAACACTGACACATGGCTATATTAACCCCTATGAAATAATGGATGAAAATGTCCTTGTGCTTGTATCACATAAGCATCCGGATCACTTTGATAAAATAATAAAGGGGTGGAAGGATGTAATTCCTACTATCAAATTCATATCGGGCTGGAAGAGTATAGGATCAAATTTTATTGGAGTTTCACCCCACACAAATGCTACTATTGGAGATATTAGTATATCTACATTAAAATCAACTGATGATGGCTCTGGTTTTCTTCTAAATGTAGATGATCTTACCATCTTTCATGCAGGTGACCATGCAAACTGGGAGGATAATGACCCTGGAGTTTCCTATTTTGACGAGATAGATTATATATCAGGTAAAAGCTCTAAGGTTGACATTGCATTTATTCCCGTGACCACCTTTAGTGGTTTAAGGCCAAAATGTATGACAGATGGAGCAATATACGCCATGAAGAAGCTAAACCCAAATGCAACATTCCCAATGCACGGTAATAACAGAGAGTATCTTTATAAGGAATTTGCAGAGGAAGAGGCCGTCAGGGATTTTAATATTGTGTGTGCTGAAAAGCCAGGAGATTCATTTGTTTTTAAGCATGGTAAAATTATAAGATAAACTCTTACAGCTAAATCATCTTAGGGATTTTAACTTAATTATCTATTTAAAGATAAATTAAAAGTCACAAATTCAGTTAGAACATTTAAAATGCACAATATACATTTTAATTATTGTCTCAAGTGTGTTTCAATAAAAGTGCCTGGCTTTAGGATTTACATTTGGCTTATAAATGTAAATCCTAAAGCCAGGCACTCATTATCTCATCTAAAAAAGCAGTGCTACTCCTACAATGGTTATTAGTGCTCCAATCATTTCTTTGAAGGATACCTTTTCTTTAAAAATCAAAATTGATACTGGTATTATAAGTATTCTTGATATTGACATTATGGTTGAAGCAACTCCTGTAGCTATATATTGTACTGCTAATAGTGAAAAAGAAACTCCTAAAAATGGTCCAAAGAATGCTCCAACTGATATTTCTCTAATTGCCTTTAAATCCTTAAATGCTGTGAATAACTTCCCCCAATGTTTTGAAAAAGTAATTATAGCTGCAAAACCAATTAAGCCTGCAATAATTCTAATCTGTGTTGCAGCAAATGGATTATAGTTTCCCATTCCTATTTTACTGAATATAAGTCCAAATGCTTGTCCCAAAGCTCCTATAAAAGCAAAAGCCAGTCCCTTAATAGGATGTGATAATTCAACCTTCTTTTCATTTGATCCTCTTACTAATATAACTAGTGCTATACCTCCAACAGTTATTAGCATTCCAAGAATGTCTATTAATGTTAATCTCTCTCCCATAAGTATAAACCCTGTTATTGCAGTAATAGGTGGGACTGCGGCCATAATCAACATTGATATTCTTGAACCTATTTCTACATAGGCCTGAAATAGGAACAAGTCTCCTAAAACAAATCCTATAATTCCAGAAACAATTAACCAGAGCCAATTGGCACTAGTTGCATCCAATGGTAAAAACATACCTCTAGTAAACAGGGTGAAAAAACCTATCAATATAAAAGCTATAACTAATCTAATAAAGTTTACTGATAATGAACCAACTCTCTTACCTGCAGACTCAAATGCAACAGCAGTTACTGTCCATGATACTGCTGTGACTAATGAGGCAATTTCTCCTAAATGTGTTTGAATCATTGTTTCCCTCCTTGTATTAATTATTGTAATATATAAAACCATCTTTTAAACAACATATTCAATCTTATCACTTATTTGGAACCCAAGCTATATTTTCGTTAAATATATTTTCATGTCCATTAGTTTAAGTACGAAACTCATAACATTTTCATTTGTTCATTAACTAAAGTTGATTAATAGCTAACAAATTTCTTTTTGGTTCTGCTTAATACAGAATTGAAAATGGAATCGAAGGGGCATCATCATTTAATAGTTAACACTAACATTTGAGTTTACTTTCTTGTTATAATGGCAAGTAGCGGGCGAACACTGTTCGCCCCTACAGAGTAAAGAATTAAATATCAACATTATTCTTAAATAGAACATTTATTTTATAAAATATAAAAATAATACTTGCTTTTTGTTCTGTATTGTATTAAAATTAGATAGTTATATAAAAATAAAAATTATCCGTTAGGAAAAGTTGCAAGGTACAATTTGCAAGATCAGAGTTATTTAGTTATTGGCATTATATAGAATCCCAAAAGTAATGAATTTTACAACTATTCATATAACTTCAAGATAACCCTTCTATTTTAATTCCCAAATTTGAAATCTTGTTCCCTTTTGTACACAATACTAATATACAGTAGTTTTGCAGCACTTCTATGGGAAATAGTAGGAGGTACTTACATGAACGCAGAAAGAATATTTATAATTACTGATGATGTTATTGAAGATTGTCTATCTGAATGTCTAGAAAAATAATTTTAGAATAATAATGTCTATAAAAGCTATCAATGCATTATGCATTGATAGCTTTTATTATTTTATATATAGTTTTACCCTACTGATATATTTTATAATCAACGATCTGCAATTGCATAGTCTTTACATTATTCCACTCATTAACCGATGGCTTAAACAATAAATCCATTTTAAGATTAACTGTCCCGGGGTTTTGAACAATTAATTCCACTCTCTCCTCACCATAAATGTCTGAGAGCAGGACTTTAAATAAATCTGCTTCATAAAACTTTACACCCTGAATACTCAAATTATTCAAGGTATCTCTGCAGGAAAGCTTCAAGTGCTCCTGTTTTTGACCCATTAAAAATATTCTATCAATTGAAACCTTCTCAACCATAAAGCGTGGTTCACCGTTTCCCTTACCAAAGGGTTCCAGCATTTCTAGCCCTTTCACTAGGTCAAATGTAATATCAGATAGCTCTAGCCTATCATCAACATTTACCTTATAAGTTAAATCCTCCTGAGTTAATGTACACTGATTATTCAACCTTTCTCTAAATTGAGAGATCTTTTCCACCTCTAAAGAAAAGCCTGCAGCCATTGGGTGTCCCCCTGCTCCAAGAAGTATGTCCTTGCATTTACTTATCTCCTGGAACATATCATACTCCTCAATGGACCTTCCTGACCCCTTGGCATTATCCTTTGCTTTGGTTATTACATATGCAGGTCTATTATATTTTTCTCTTATCCTACCAGCCAAAATTCCTGCCAAACTTTCATGAAGTTCTTCCTTATATACAACCAATACTCTATCGTTTTTCAGTTCTGATCCTTCTATTTTCTCAATTATTTCCTCTAGGGCATTATCAGTCATCGTTTGTCTTTCTTGATTTAATTTTCTTAATTCCTTCCCAAGCTCAGCCGCTCTTAAAGGATCCTGGCACATTAGAAGTTCAACTGACATACTTGCATTATCAAGTCTGCCAGTAGCATTAATGCAAGGACCTATTTGGAATCCAATGTTTCCTGCCCTTATGCGCTTTCCTTCATAGCCTATTTCTTTAATTAGAGCTTTAAGGCCTAAATTCTTGGTTCCATTAAGCATTTTAAGTCCCATGCTTACAATTATTCTATTCTCGTCAACCAGATCAACAACATCACAAACTGTGCCAATAGCAGCAATTTCTATAAGTTCAAACAACTCCTTTGACTCAATGCCTAGCTTTACATATAGTGTATGAATAAACTTAAATGCAATGCCTGCACCGCAAAGAGATTTAAAAGGATATTTACAGTCCCTTCTCCTAGGGTTTATTACTGCATCAGCCTCAGGAAGAACATCTATTTTGTTGCCATCCTCGTCCTGTGTAAATGGTACCTCATGATGATCAGTAACCACAATATCCATTCCTAGACTTTTCCCAAGCCTTACCTGCTCAACACAGGAAATTCCATTGTCACAGGTCAATATTACCTGGCAGCCTTCCCTGGCGAGCTTTT
The DNA here is from genome assembly GCA_041639705.1 of Clostridiaceae bacterium. Lineage (GTDB taxonomy): Bacteria > Bacillota > Clostridia > Clostridiales > Caloramatoraceae > JARDZI01. The sequence continues at coordinate 12,231 of JBEQBT010000039.1, forward strand.
CTACAGTTTCACTATTCATACCATAACCTTCTTCAATTCTATCAGGTATATGATAGGAAACATCTGCTCCACACTTTAAAAGCCCTTTATACATTATTGTTGTACTTGTAACCCCATCACAATCATAATCTCCGTAAATAACTATTTTTTTACCCTCATCTATTGCATCTAATATTATATCTGTACCCTTATCCATATCCATCATATGTTTAGGGCTATGCAGGTACTTTAATTTAGGCTCTAAAAATTTAGATATTCCTTCAGCATCAGTTATTCCTCTCTTAACCATAATCGCTGCAACAAATCTATTAATTTTTAGTTCATCAACGATATTAGATACTTGGTTTGTATCAATCTTTTGTTCTATTCTCCACTGTTTTTCCATCTTGTCCTCCATTTAATCTTAACTTTTGTCTATATATATTATAAAGCATAATTTTATATATAAAAGGCTCTGTTTTAAAATATTCTTGATTTCTGTTAAACAGCATAAAAGAGTAAAGAGCAAAACAATATCAAAAATTTGTTTTGTAAGTTATAATAAATATATTAATAACATTCAAGTTGAAGTAATCACAATCTCGAAAGGAAGTTTACATATGGGAAAAACATTGGTTCTGGCAGAGAAACCCTCAGTTGGGAGAGATATAGCAAAGGTACTAAACTGCAAAGGCTCATCAGATGGATATATGCAAGGTTCAAATTATATAGTAACCTGGTGTGTTGGACACTTAGTGCAGCTTTGTGAACCAGATGAGTATGACTTGAAATATAAAAAATGGTCCTTTGACACACTCCCTATAATACCTGATAAATTTATGTTAAAGCCAAATTCTAACACACTTAAACAATATAATATAGTAAAGGAATTAATGAACAGTTCTGACATAGAAAAGATTATATGTGCAACAGATGCAGGACGTGAGGGTGAGCTTATTTTCCGATATACATACAATCTTTCAGGCTGCGAAAAGCCATTTGACAGGCTCTGGATTTCTTCAATGACTGATTCTGCTATTAAATCAGGCTTTGATAAGCTTAAGTCAGGAAATGAATATGACAACCTATATTATTCTGCGAAATGTAGATCAGAGAGTGACTGGCTTGTTGGTATAAATGCAAGCAGAGCTTTTAGTATTAAATATAACGCCAATTTGTCAATTGGAAGGGTACAAACCCCCACACTTGCCATTATAGTAAACAGGCAAATAGAAAGAATAAACTTTAAGCCCCAGGACTACTGGGAAGTAAAGGCTATTTATGATAACTTCTCAGGGATATGGTTTGATGAAGCTACAAAGGAAACAAAAATATATGATAAATCAAAAGCCCAGGGAATTGCAGATAAAATCAAAGGAAAAACAGGAGTTATTAAGGATATTAAAAATGATTTAAAGAAGGATCCTGCTCCCCAACTATTTGATTTAACAGAATTACAAAGAGCCAGTAATAGAAAATTTGGTTTTCCTGCATTAAAAACTCTTGACATTGTTCAGGGTTTATATGAGAAAAAGCTAGTAACCTATCCTAGAACTGATTCAAAATATTTAACCCAGGATATCATTCCAACTCTTAAGGATAGGATTAATGCAATTAAGGACCAAAGCTTAAAGGATGTTATTGAATATATAAATAAAAAGCCAGATCTTGATTTAGGGAAGAGATATGTGGATGACACAAAGGTAAGTGACCACCATGCAATCATTCCAACAGAACAGGGTGCAAATCTTAATTCTCTATCTCCAGAGGAAAAGAAGGTATACGATGTTATTGTGAGGAGATTTTTAGCTGTATTTCTGTCAACCTATGAATATACAATTACAAGTATAATTTCATCAGTTGAGGATGAATTGTTTCTTTCAAAGGGAAAAACAATTCAGAAGCTTGGCTGGATGGGTTTATACAAGGATGATAAGAAATCCGATGAGGAGGAGGAAAATGGTGAACAAACTCTTCCTCCTTCAAATGTTGGCGATAATGTCAAGGTCAAAAATGTTAAGCTTGATGGGAAACAGACTAAAGCACCTCCACTTTATACTGAAGCTACTCTACTATCAGCAATGGAGCATGCTGGAAGATTTATTGATGATGAGGAGCTTAAGGAACAGCTTAAGGAGGGTGGCTTGGGAACTCCTGCAACAAGGGCTGCCATCATTGAAAGGCTAATAAAAGTTGCTTATGTTGTTAGAGAAAAGAAAAACCTTGTTCCTACTGAAAAAGGGATAAATCTTATAAGCATTCTGCCTAATGAAATAAAATCCCCTGAATTGACTGGTAAATGGGAAAAGGCTCTTAGTCTTATGGCTAAAGGACAATATTCAACAGAAAAGTTTATGGACAGTATTATAAACTACTCAAAATTTTTAATTGAGGAAGCCTCGAATGTAAAATCCGTAGAATTTCAAAGGGAAAATAAATCTAAATATACTATTGGCAAATGTCCTGTGTGTGGTGCACCTGTAATAGAGACCTCCAAAGGCTGGAGTTGTTCAAAATGGAAGGAATCCGGCTGTAAGTTCTCACTCTGGAAGGAGGACAAGGGTCTTGGATATTTTGGAAAGAAGCTAACTCAGACTATGGTTAAAGAACTTCTGAAAAACAGTAGAACTCATGCAAAAGGACTTGTTAATCCTAAAACAAAGCAAAAATTCGACAAGGATATACTGCTAGTTCATGAAAATCAATATTGGAATATCAAAGTTGACTTTGAAAGCAATAATGGTTTAAGTGAGCCAGGAAATAAATCTGATAGAAAAGCTCCAACAACCACTGAACATATTTGTCCCGCATGTAAAACAGGTCATCTTACCCAGTCTAATTCAGAAAAATTTAAAGGTTTGGGCTGTGAAAGATGGAGGGAAGGCTGCAAATTTGTCATTCCTGCAGAAATATGTGGAATAAAACTGGAAGGATACATAGAGCAGATAGTAAATAATGGGCAGACAGATATTATAGAGGGCTTTAAATCACAAAAGGGGAATATATTTGCTGCAAAATTAGTAGTTAAGGACGGAAAGCTTGAAATGGAGTTCGGAAATAAAAAGTAAGTGAACTCGTTCAGCTAAAGCTGAAGGAGTTCACTATTTCAAAGCCTCTTCAATAATAGTTAAACTGCAGTCATTTGCATTTAATACTACCTTTACCCCAAATGGAACTGTTATTTTTGGACTGCAGTGACCTGCTTTAAAATTGTAAATGGTAGGCTTTCCTGCTGGAATTATAATATCCTCAAATACCTCCATTAATGACAAACTTGGGTTATAATTTTTAGGTGTGCAATTATTCCAATCTCCAAGTATTATTCCCCTGCAGTCCTTAAGCTTTCCTGCAAGCCTTAATTGGGAAAGCATCCTGTCAACTCTATATGGCTCTTCATCAATGTCCTCCAGAAAAAGAAGTTTATCCTTGGTATCTATCTCATATTTTGTTCCCATTGTTGCAGCTACAAGGGATAGATTTCCACCAACTATAACTCCAGATGCACATCCTGTCACAAGTGACCTAATCTCTTCATAAGGTGGATTATTCAGCACACCTAATGGTTCTGTTGATGTAACAGCACTTAGAAAACTCGACCTTGAAAAACTATCAAATTCCGGAATCATATCTGTTGATGCCATTGGACCATGGAATGTAACAAGTTTGCAAATTTGATTGAGTGCTATATGTAATGCAGTTATATCGCTATATCCTGCAAATACCTTAGGATTATGCTTTACCATATCATAATCTAGCTTATCAAGTATTCTAGATGCACCATATCCTCCTCTAATACAAAAAATTCCATCAATTGATTTATCCTCAAACATCCTATTAACATCATTTGCTCTTACATCATCAGGACCTGAAAGATACCCATATTGCCCATAGCAGCTTTCTCCTATTGCAACATTAAATCCAAGTTCATTAAGTTTATCCTCACACATCTTTGCCTTCTCAACATTTCCGATATGACTTGAGGTGCCAATAAGCCCAATTGTATCACCTTGTTTTAGTGCTGCAGGCTTTTTCATCATTCAAAAGTCCCCCTTTAATTGGATTTTTATATAATTTTTATTACATCCTGTAGGGACGAACAGTGTTCGCCCTCCATTGCGCACCATGAAACAGGCGTCACTTCAAAACGTTGATACCCGCGGGCGAACACTGTTCTCCCCTACATTTTGGAGGTTATCTATTTTCAACATTCTTTAATACATTGCCTTTCATTTACAATAATACATCATTATTATAATACTAAACAACATATTTATGGAATAACATGTATAAAAATAGTAATCCTCTTATTAAATCTTGGAGGATTACTATTCTACTTACTTATTATTCTTTTTCCACGTATCCTTAAGAGGCACAATTCTGTTAAACACTAATTTTTTATCTGTTGTATATTTCTCATCGACACAAAAATGTCCAAGTCTTATGAACTGAAACCTTTCTCCAGGTTTTGAAGCTTTTAATTCTGGTTCAATAAAGCAATTTTTCAGTACAACTAAAGAATTTGGATTTATATATTCACTCCAATCCTCAACTTCCCCTTCAGCATCTTTTGGAAGAAGTCTTTCATATAAATGGACCTCAGCATTTAAAGCATGCATTGAGGAAACCCAATGAATTGTACCTTTAACTTTTCTTGCTGAACCAATTAGTCCGCTTCTGGTTTCAGGGTCATAGGTACATCTGATTTCTAATATTTCTCCTGTTTTTTCATTCTTAACTACTTCCTCACATTTAATTATATACGCTCCCTTTAGCCTTACTTCATTTCCAGGTGAAAGTCTGTGATAACCCTTTGCCGGTATTTCCATAAAATCCTCTTCTTCAATATAAAGTTCTCCTGTAAAAGGTACTTTTCTTGAACCTAGCTCTGGACTTTCAGGATTATTTTGTATTTCCATCATCTCCACTTGACCTTTTGGATAATTTGTTAAAACTAATTTTATTGGTCTTAAAACTGCCATAAGGCATGGAACTTTTCCCTTTAAATCCTCTCTTAAGCTATGTTCCAGCATTGCAATGTCCACAGTGCTTGAGTCTTTAGAAACACCTATTTCATTTAAAAAGTTCAATATGCTCTCAGGAGTAAAGCCCCTTCTTCTAAGTCCACTAAGTGTGGGGAGTCTTGGATCATCCCATCCATCAACAAATTCTCCCTTAACCAGCTGTCTTAAATATCTTTTACTAGTTACAGCCCCAGTAATATTCATCCTTCCAAACTCCCTTTGTTTAGGAGGACTCTTTATCTCAAGCTCATTTAAGAACCATTCATATAGAGGTCTGTGATTCTTAAACTCATTTGAACAAAGAGAATGTGTAATACCCTCAATATAGTCCTGAAGAGGATGGGCAAAATCATACATCGGGTATATACACCACTTGTCACCTGTTCTGTAATGGGAAACAAACTGTATCCTATACATAACTGGATCCCTCATATTCATATTAGGAGAGCTCATATCTATCTTTGCTCTTAAAACCTTTGTGCCTGCTTCAAACTCACCACTTCTCATTTTCTCGAAAAGTTCGAGGTTTTTTTCAATAGAACGGTTTCTATAGGGACTATCCTTTCCTGGAGAGGTTAATGTTCCTCTGTATTCTCTTATTTCATCTAGTGTAAGTTCACAAACATATGCCTTTTCCTTTTTGATTAAACTAACTGCATATTCATATATTCTGTCAAAATAATCGGAACCATAAAAAAGTCTATCCTCCCAATCAAACCCCATCCATTTCATGTCCCGGGTTATGCTTTCAACATACTCCATATCTTCCTTTGCTGGATTTGTATCATCAAATCGAAGATTAAATTTCCCACCATATTTTTGAGCAATACTGTAGCTTATATTTATTGCGTATGCACTTCCAATATGCAAATATCCATTAGGCTCTGGTGGAAATCTTGTCTGAACCCTTCCATCATATACTCCTTCCTCCATGTCCTTGTCTATTATTTTGTGCAAAAAGTTACTAAACATTTCATTTCTATCAGTATTGTCTAATTCAAATGACATCACAAATTCCTCCTTAATTTTTTTAAAAATTAGATTATAATGACAACCTAGCCTGTCATTCTGAACGCAGTGAAGAATCTTTCCTCAATGTACCTATAAGATCCTACACTACGTTCAGGATGACATGGAGCTATAACAAATTAGCTTTTCATAACAAGTCAACAAGTACAATTTTGACAAATAAAAAAACCCTCACCCCCAAGATTATTCATCTTGGGGACGAGAGTTAACTTCGTGGTGCCACCCCATTTTGTTAATATGTTTCCATATTAACCTCTTTAAGTACTGCAAAGCGCCTATACTCTAGCTCTATTACGGGAGCTCCCGTCACAGCCTAACCTACATTGCTTCGGTGTG
>JBEQBT010000040.1:0-18543 GCA_041639705.1 Clostridiaceae bacterium
GGTACACTGGCTCCGCAGGGTGGATGTACAATGTGGGAATTGAGCAGATTCTTGGATTTAATAAATATGCAGATAAAATTTTGTTTGATCCCAGTATTCCAGCAGACTGGAGGGAGTACAAAATAAGGTATAGGTATAATGAAACAATATACAACATAACAGTTAAAAACCCTAATGGAGTTAACAGGGGTGTTAAAAGAATTGTTGTTGATAGCATTGAAAGTGAAGGAAATGTCCTTCAGCTTGTTAATGATGCTAGGGAACATAATGTTGATGTGATAATGGGATAGGGGGACTGTATCAAAATTAATAAAAATCATAATTTGTGCTTGTCATCCTGATTGTTTTGCCTTACCACGATAAGGTTCAATAGCCTGTCATTGTTATGAGAGTCTATTTGTCATCCTGAGCGTAGCGAAGGATCTTAATAGGCACCATAGGGAAGATCCTTCACTACGTTCAGGATGACATGGACCATAACAGGACAGTACATTTTAAATAAATGCTTTATTAGGAATAGTGTTGATATTTGACCCTTTCCTTTGTAGGGGCGAACATTGTTCGCCCGCTATTAGGCATTCTAATCAAAAGGGTAATCCCGAATGATAGTGCCAACGGGCGAACACTGTTCGCCCCTACACTTTCATTTTCAACATCATTCTTAAACAGAACCTAAATAAATATGTTATAATTCATTTAAAATCATTTCAAAGGAGTTGCTATCAATGAATGGCAAAAATAGATCAGATGTATATCCAGGTAGACTTGTTGATATTGTCCTAAAACAGGATCAGCCTACTGGTAAATTAACAAGGGGGGTTGTAAAGGATATTTTAACAAATTCCTCAACACACCCCCGTGGTATTAAGGTAAGGCTTACAGATGGACAGGTTGGAAGGGTTCAAAATATTATTAATTAGACACTCCAACCTTTGCTTTAGCTGTTCACTTTTTTCAATTTATCAGGATAATTTGTGATTATTGAATCTACTCCCATGTCGATTAAATCCATCATGTCCTTTTCTTCATTAACAGTATAAGTGTTAATCTTAATATTGTTATCATGGGAAGCATTTATAATTTCTTCATCAAGACTATAAAACCATGGATGAATTGCATCGACGCCTATGCCTGTTGCGTATTCCCAGGGATTTATCATACAGCATTCATATAATATGCCTGTTTTTATTGTACTGTTAAGATATTTTACTTTTTTAAGCGAATAGTGATTAAAAGAGGAAATTATTATATTTTCCTGCATTTTAAAATCAGATATCATTTTTAGAACCTTTTCTTCTATTCTATTATAGTGTATCACACTGTTTTTAAGTTCAAGGTTAATTAAAATGTTTTTATCCTTTGTATAATCAAACAATTCTTCAAGAGTAGGTATTCTCTCACCAACGAACTCTACACCCTTCCATTTTCCAGCATCAAGCTTTGAAAGTTCACTAAATTTATAATCAAAAAGCATTCCTTTCCCATCAGTTGTTCTGTTTACTTCCTCATCATGACATATAACAGGAACACCATCGCATGTCAATTGAATATCCAGTTCAATACCATCACACCCAGCTTCTACAGCCTTTCTAAATGCAATCATTGTATTTTCTGGATAATATCCACTGAATCCCCTATGGGCTATATTTAGTGTATTCATAGTATGTACCTCCAAATTAACTACATGATTTTTACAACTATATTACAAATTGTATCAGACGTTGAATCTATTTTGTCAGCAAGATTGCTTAGATGCCTGAATATTTCCCTCATCTTTAGTATATATTTTATGTCATCCTCCATAAAAAGCTTGTCTAGAAACTCCCTATACTTAGTTTCAATCTTATTTTCAGCCTTCTTCGCATTTAAAGCCTGTTCCGAGGAAATAGCAGGATTATTTTTCAAATATTTAATGGCTGAGTCAATATATTCTGCAGCCTTATAAATAAGTTCAAACATATCACGAAGATCTTCAGTTGGTTTGAGTTTAAAAATACACATTTCTTCATATGTACTGCTGGCATAATCAAGCATATCATCTAGTGTTCTAGAAAGATTGAAAATATCCTCCCTTTCAAATGGGGTAATGAAGGTTTTATTTAATTCATCAATAAGTACTCTTCTTAATTCATCCGCCTCTTTTTCACATTTTATAACTTCCTGTCCAATCTCATCCTCTGAAGTTTCCATATAAAGCTTAAACTTTTTCATGCCCTCCATTACCTTATCAGATTGCTTAGAAAGCAGAAAGTAAAAATCGCTTTTACTTTTATCCTTATTTAATATTTTCACTATATCACCTCAGCATTAAACTTTTAAATTCTAACTACTATAAACTAATAATTTTATTCACTATATAAAAACATATTGCAGAAACTACAGCTGACATTGGTATTGTAATAAACCATGATAAAAAAATACTTCTTACCTTTAGCCACTTTACTGCATTTATCCTCTCTGCTGATCCAATTCCCATAATTGATGAGCTTACTATTTGTGTGGTGCTAACCGGTGCACCTAAAAGGTTTGATACCAGTATTACAGTGGCTGCAGATAGTTGTGTGTTAAGTGAGTGCACAGGTTTAACCTTATAAATTCCTGCTCCCACTGTTTTTATAATGTTCCATCCTCCAAAAACAATTCCAAGCATAAGTGCAACAGAGGAGCTTAATAATACCCATTTTGGAACAATGAATTCCCCGCTTATTTGCCCAATAACAAGAAGCAGTGTGATAACGCCAGCAGATTTTTGTCCATCACTGGAGCCATGATTAATTCCAAGGAAAATCATACTTAGCACTTGAGTTTTTTTAATTATATTATTTACTGCTGGTCTGCTATTTTTAAGTAAATTTTTACTTATGACCATAAATATATAACCTACAATAAAACCTATTAAGGGTGAAGCAAACATGGAAAGAATTATCTTCCAAAAAAATGATTGCCAGTTGATTGCATTAAAACCATATGCGGCTAGACCAGCGCCTAGAAGTCCTCCTATAAGTCCATGTGATGAACTTGATGGTATTCCAATTTTCCATGTTGTTAGATTCCATACCATTCCACCAATAAGTGCAGCTAAAATAACAGTAATGGATAATATAGAACCAGGATTATTTATATAATCATATTTTATTACTTCCTTGCCAATCGTTGTGGCAACTGCAGTACCTATAAGTAGAGGTCCTATAATTTCCGCAATACATGTAAATATAAGAGCTTTCTTAGGAGATAATGACCTTGATACAATTATGGTTGCAATTACATTGCTTCCATCATGCATGCCATTAACGAAAGTAAAAATATATGCTAAAGCTATTGCGGCAATTGTTAAAAGAGTAATTTGCATATCTACACCTCTTTTAAAGTGCTATTAATTGTTTTTAGGTTTATTCCACTAGCCCTATTTTCCAGTATGTTTTTAATAAGGTCAGCTAGTTCGGCACCTGCTTCAACAGGAGGCGTACCATTTTTATGTATATTGGATATGACACTTCTATCAGCTTCCTTAATACCTGTATGTGGTCTATATGTAACATAGGCACTCATACTTTCCGCTGTTACCATACCTGGCCTTTCTCCAATTAAAATTACTGAACACTCGTGCTTTAGTAAGTCCCCAATAAAATCCACTACTCCAACCCTGCCATACTTTACAAAAATAGGTTTTTCAGGCTTAATATTATAAAGCTCAAGTCCCTGTTTAAGAGAGTATATTGTGTCCTTAATATTTGCTTCTATTGCCTTTGAACTTAGACCATCAGAAACAATAATCTGAACCTGTGGATTATCAGTGTATTTGTTCTTCAGTAATGCTGCTGATTCCTGGTTTAATTCCCTTCCAAGGTCTGGTCTTGTTAAATGTTCATCTTTATTTGTAATCTTAGTCTGAACCTTAAGCAAATCCAGTTCATTAGTTAATTCATCACTTACATCACTAAATACAGAATCTACAGCCATTGCATGGTCTGCATAAAATCTTAAAAGGGTCTGTGTTAGTGGTCTATCTCCTGCCCTTCCCACTCCAATTCTGGCTGGAGTAGTTTCCTTGTAAAATTTAATAGCATCCCTGTCCACTGGATTTGTTACAAGTACCTCTGAAAGATATTTATCATCTGTAATATCGTCTACCAAAAAATTCTCTTCTGGTTTTAGACTAACGTAACCGTCTTTTTTCATATCCATCTGTGCTATAACATTTTCAACAATTCTTCTAATCAGTTCTTCATTAACCATTTACTTCACCCTGCCCTCATAATTTGAAAATAATGAAGCATCACCTGCGGCTTCAGTAAGCCTGCCTTCATTCATAATACCCATCCTGTTAAGCCATTTTTCAAATTCAGGTAGAGGCTTAAGCCCCATAATGTTTCTAATACTAGCAATATCATGGTAACTTGTACTTTGATAGTTAAGCATAACATCAACCCCCATTGGAAGGCTCATAAAGAAGTTGCAGCCTGCTGCAGCTAAAAGTACTGCCAGGTTTTCAAGGTCATTCTGGTCTGACTTCATGTGATTTGTATAGCATACATCAACCCCCATTGGCACACCTGTAAGCTTGCCCATGAAATGATCCTCAAGTCCTGCTCTTGTAACCTGTTTGCTGTCATAAAGATATTCGGGACCTATAAAGCCAACTACAGTATTCACAAGGAAAGGGTTGAACTGCTTGGCTAGTCCATAACACCTTGCCTCCATTACTACCTGGTCAGCGCCATTATGGGAATTAGATGACAATTCCGAACCCTGGCCTGTTTCAAAGTACATTACATTAGTTCCTGTTGAGGTGCCCTGTTTTAAAGCAATCTCCCATGCATCCCTAAGAATAGAAATATTAACACCAAATGCTCCATTTCCCTTCTCTGAGCCTGCTATGCTCTGAAAAATAAGTGATGAGGGTGCTCCCTTTTCAATAGCCTTCATCTGGGTTGTTACATGTGCAAGAACACAATTCTGAGTTGGAATTTCATATGTTCTTATAATATCATCTGTTGCCTCAAGTATTCTGGTTATATTTTCAACGCTATCCTCAACAGGATTTATTCCAATTACTGCATCTCCACAGCCATAGGATAAGCCCTCTCTAAGTGAACTCATTATTCCATCAATATCATCAGTGGGGTGGTTTGGCTGGAGTCTTGATGCCAGGCAACCCTCAAGTCCAATGGTAGTATTTGCTGTGGCAGTTACCCTAATTTTCTTTGCAGCATATATCAAATCCATATTTGACATTAATTTTGCTACAGCAGCAACCATTTCGCTTGTAAGCCCTCTGCTTATTTTTTTTATGTCATTCATTGAAGTTTTACTATCTAATATCTTTTCCCGCAGCTGTGTCACTGAATAATTTTTTATTTCATTATATATTCTTATATTTACATTATCTGTTATTATTCTAGTTACCTCATCCTCTTCATAGGGTATAACAGGGTTTTCATACAAATCCTTAAGGGTAAGCTCACTAAGAATTCTTTTTGCAGCTATCCTTTCCGAACTAGAGCTGGCAGCAATACCTGCAAGTACATCCCCAGATTTTTCTTCATTGGCCTTTGCAAAAATCTCTTTAATACTATTAAATTGAAAGCTAGTACCAAAAACCTTTGTTATGTATCTCATCTTATTCCTACCTCACAACTTAAAATACTTAATGGTTGAAAACTAATGTCTTTACAACTACTGGGACTGTATCTCCATTGGATAGAGGCTTTCCTATATCCATATAATCTCCCTCTTCAACATAAATAGAATCAATACATATAATATCCTTTTTATTGACTGACAACTTCATCATTGTCTGACCAAGTACTTTCCCTATATCCTTATCAACTACTATAATTAGTGGTAAATCCTTTATAATATTTGATTTTTCTAGCCCTCTGGATATTCCCTTTGCCATACTGGTAATAACATCAAATGTAATTTCTCTAGGGCAGCTTATAGCCATTGCAAAGAGCCCATCCTTAATGGTCTGATTATTTCTTTCTAAAGAATTGTTTATATGCTTACTTACTGACTCCAGGTCTAATGTAATATTGCCCAAGTCAATATGTACAACTGGCAGGTTACGATATGGAAGCATCTCCTTATCAATAAAAACTGTACTTCCGCTTAACTTTACAGTCTGAGTACCTGCGCCTATAACTGTAGCCCTTATGGTTTGGGTGGGTTCAAGAATTTTAAAATCATTAAATATTTTACTCCTCTTTATTGCGCTGCCTAATATTATTCCAATATCACCATGTTTGAATTTATTTTCAAATGGATGTGTATTGTAAATGTATTCTGCTACTCCACCTGAAAACATTATTCCATCAACAGTGTATTCTTCATTAAGCTCCTTGCCCATAAGTATTTCCCTAAGACTGCTATTTATTGGCCTATGATATATTACATCCTCAAGAAACTCAACCATCCTGTTTGATAGCTCTTCTAGAGCATTTACCCCTGGTCTTTTTCCTTCACTAATTTCAATATTGTAAAAGCCAATAAATATTTTGGCTGGTTTTGATATATAAGTAACTATTTCACTTTCAGGATCGATCTCAACTAACCTTCCTCCAACATTGGCACATGTATTTTTAAATACATTTCCATCTTTAAATATTGCTATATTAGATGTGCCTCCTCCTATATCAATATTCATAATACAATTATTTTTTTCTTTTGAAATTTTTGCTGCCCCTGAGCCCTTTCCTGATAAAATTGATTCAAGCTCAGGTCCTGCAGTTGCTACAACGAAATTGCCGGCATACTCTGCTAATTCACGAATTATTTTTTCTGCATTATGTTTTTTTGCAGTTTCTCCAGTAATAATCAATGCACCAGTATCAATGTCATCTATTTTAAATCCTGATTTTTCATATTCAAAATTAATTATTTTCTTTATTTCTTTTACATCTATAGAATTGTGTTCAATTATGGGAGTTATATATATATTACTTTCATAAAGTATCTTTTTGTCAATCATCTGTGATCTTGAATTTTTTGAATTAATATATTTATTTCTAAATGTAAGCTTGCTTATAACAAGTTGTGTGGTAGTAGTGCCAATGTCAATACCAGCACTTTTGATTTCAATATTGTTATCATTCAACACTACCACCTCCAAATTTACTTAATTGCTATATGAAAAGCTTTATCGATCTTACACTACTCTCTGCCATTGTTATGAAATCTATCCCTATTACTTGTCATCCTGAGCGTAGCGAAGGATCTTAACACCTCGGAGAAGATCCTTCACTGATGCTCAGGATGACAAACTTGTTTGTCCTTATGTTAGTTATCTATTTTACGTCGGTACCTAACTCAAGCTTTGGAAGAATGCCTTCTACTTCCATATGTGGCCTTGGAATTACATGTACTGAAAGTAGTTCCCCTACCTTTTGTGCAGCAGCAGCTCCTGCATCAGTTGCAGCTTTTACAGCTCCTACATCTCCTCTTACCATTACGGTAACTATTCCCCCACCTACATGAACCTTTCCTATAAGATGAACATTTGCCGACTTTACCATTGCGTCAGCAGCCTCTATGGAGCCTATAAGCCCCTTTGTTTCAACCATACCTAATGCCTCAGTAGTCATAATAATACCCTCCTTAATTTATATAGTTTATTTTTTATTTACGATTTTTACATGATCTCCAGACTTTAATCCAAAGGCATTAGCCTCATCTAAGTCTATATGGAAATCCAGCTTGTATTTATTTGAAACCCTGACTAAAACCCTTTCAAACCTTCCTCCTCTTTCTCCATGGAACTCAACTTCGACTTCATCCCCATCACAACAGTTCATTTCTAATGCATCTGCTAACGTCATATGAATATGACGTTTTGCAATTATCACACCCCTTTTAAGTCTTATACATCCTTCTGGTCCTGCTGCAATTATTCCAGGGGTATTGTCTAAATTCCCAGATTCCCTTACAGTACACTCAATTCCAAGCTTGTAGGTATCCGATGCTAGAATTTCTACCTGGGTTTCATTTCTGAATGGGCCAAGTATTCTTACTCTTTCAATACAGCCCTTCAGTCCAATGATTGTGACACATTCGCTGCAGGAAAACTGTCCAGGTTGGGAAAGCTCCTTAATGCTTGTAAGCTTTGCATTACTTCCAAATAGTATTTTGAAATCCTCTTCGGATAAATGAATATGCCTATTGGATATTCCTATAGGTATTTTAATTTCCCTAGCTTCACTCTTCTCTAATTTGTTAATTTCATTTACCACTGCTTTTACTATTGCATCAATATCCAACCATCTCACCTGATTCCTTTAGGGCTTTAATAACCCTTAACACTATTTCATCAATCTCTTCTTTTGAAACCAGGGGATTGATAGATTTAACAGTATCCATTATGGCGGGAGGTTTTGCCAGAGGAATATCTCTTATCTGATATGCAACTCTTTTAATGTTTATGAGATGCATTGGAGTTACATTATCAGAGGTACTGCTTCCTCCCCAGGTTCCACATCCAAGAGTAAATGCAGGAGAAAGTCCTGTTACAACTCCTGTACTTCCTAGGCTTGATGGAGTATTTACTAATATTCTGAATACAGGCTTTGCTGTAAACTTCATCACCATGTCCCTGTCCTCTGTGTGAATTGAAAGAGTATGTCCAATTCCACCATTATTCAATAGCTTTATACAAACATCACATGCCTCTTCCCAATCTCTAACTGTATAGAATCCAAGTACGGTAGTAAGCTTTTCGTAAGATAATGGATACCCCTCTCCAACACCTTTCTGCTCACCAATTAGAACCTTTGTCCCCACAGGAATTGTTATACCTGCCCTTTGAGCAATTTCAAGTGGTGTTCTGCCTACCAGCTTAGGATTCATACTATGTCCATTTTTAAAAAGCACTTTGCTTACTAGCTCTGTTTCTTTTTCATCCATAAAATAAGCGCCCTGGTTTTTAAATTCCTCCACTACCCTATCCTTTATGCACATTTCAGTTATAACAGACTGCTCAGAAGCACATATGGTGCTGTTATCAAATGTCTTGCTTGCAATAATATTGCTTACAGCCTTTTTTATATCAGCTGTTTTCTCAATATATGCTGGTGTATTTCCTGGTCCTACTCCAAGTGCAGGTTTCCCTACACTGTAGGATGCCTTTACCATGGCTGAACCTCCAGTTGCAATTATCATTGATATTTCCGGCATTTTCATAAGCTCATTTGTTGCTTCCATTGATGCAAGCTTAATACTTCCTATTATTCCATCAGGAGCACCCGCTTCAACTGCTGCAGCATTCATTATCCTGACTGCCTCAATGCTGCATTTCAATGCTGATGGATGGGGTGAAAATACAATACCATTTCTCGATTTTAATGCAATAATGGATTTATATATTACAGTAGATGTAGGATTAGTTGAAGGTACTATTCCAAGAAGCACTCCAACCGGTTCTGCTATTTCAATAATTTTGTTTTCTGTGTCTTCTCTAATGACACCCACAGTCTTCATATTTCTTATAAAATTATATACATCCTGTGAGGCAAATCGATTCTTTAAAACCTTGTCCTCTACCTTCCCAAAGCCTGTCTCCTCTACAGCCATTTCAGCTAGATATTCTGCATTATTTACAGCTGCCCTGACCATACTAATTATTATTTTTTCAACTTTTTCTTCAGTATAATCAGCAAACTTCATTTGAGCTACTTTACAAGTCCTGGCAATTTCCCTTGCAGACTGGATAGCCTTAAGATCAGAGTCCATTGTTATTTCATTTTTGCTGCAGTGGTCATTTTTTATTTCACTCATTTTTCCAATAAGTTTTTTTGAAACCTGGGATATAATTTCCTGTAGATGTGACACATTGTTTAAGTTATTCCTATCAATATGTGCATTCACTTTTTCATCATTTTCCTGTTTGTTTTCTTCAACTAAGGGTTTTCCAATTCTGAGCTGCAATTTATTCTCCTTTGCAGCATCCCTTGCAGCTGGAGTAATTATAAAATCCTTGTCCATATAAATTATCTTTTTTCCAGATGCCACAAACCTATCAATATCCTCCAGGCTTATAAGCTCCTTCACCTTAACCACCACCCTTCACTATAAAATCTATAATAGAAACTGTTTGATTTTTTCGCTTGGTGAAGGTATAACAACCTTTTCAACCATGAATCCTCTTTCAATTGCATGCTTAGCTCCTACATCTATGGCTGCCTGAACAGATGCAACGTCCCCTGTTATTATGAAAAATGATTTCCCACCAATACCAGTTCCAAGTCTTAGTTCTATTGCTTCCACATATGCAGCCTTAAGTGCACTGTCAGCAGCAATTATCATTGAAGCAATCGTAAAGGACTCCAGGATACCAACTGCCCTAATCTCACTTACCATATTGGTTGCTGTTATTGCTGGAAATATCGATGGGTGAACATTAGGTATTATCATATCATCAACTATTAACGGTCCTCCAATTTTTTGTCCTGCCTTCACAGAGCTCTCAACTGCAGCAACCTCCCCATGAACAAGAACATAATATTTCCCGGGGCATACAGGTGTGGACACAATAATATCTACCTCTGCGGTCTTTACCATAGCATCTGCAACTTCAATACCCTTTGCTATACTGTTAAGTTCAATAAAACCAATAGCATTATACATGTCAGCACCTCCTGTCCTTCTTTATTTCTATAAAGGAGTTATTTATTTCAGTAATTTCCCCATCAATACTTGCATGTACCATTGCTCCAAGTGAATTATCTGGAATCCTGCCAATTAAATCACCGGATTTGACAATTTGGCCTAATGTAACTACAGGTATTGAGGGTGCTCCAATATGCTGGAGAAGAGGAATCCTTACAGTATCAGATTGGAATTCCATATCTAAAATAGGAGCTTTAATATTATATGCCTTTAAACCAAGCCTTGATATGAGCCTTCCAATTGGTATTTTTCTATAGTCTCTTAAATTTGAAGGAGTATAGACCTCCTTATCACTTTTATATTTAAGCCCATTTTCTTTTCTCTTTTGTTTGTAGTGAATATTTATTAATCTTGGGGATAAACCAACTGGGCAGGCATATAGCTCACATACATTACACTGGCTGCATAGCTCGGAAATTCCTGCAGCCTCAACATTGCCAACATCATACTGGGACAATCTCATCATTAAATGTGGCTGCATATTATGACCAATAAGGTATCTTGGGCACAAATCTGTGCACATTCTGCACTGAATACATGCTGCCTTTGACTGCTTTAATGCCTTTGCCCCATCTAATTTTTTTTTTGAAACAAGAAAATGATCCTCTTTAAGTACGATAAGTCCCTTTGTAGTCTTTATAACAGGAGAATCAATATCCAAAAGGAGCTTCCCCATCATTGGTCCCCCATCTATTACAGCCAGTCCATTAGTTTCTTTTATACCAGCAATGCTTAAAACTTCTCTAATAGAAGTACCAACTGGAACCTTTATTGTAATTGGATTAGGTACTTCACCTGCAACAGTTAGGAATTTTTGAGTTACATTAATTCCATTTATAGAGTTGAAAATATTCAATACTGTTTCTACGTTTAATACAATGCAGTTAACCTTAAGTGGTATGCCTCCCTCAGGAACCACTCTGCCTGTAACCTCATGAACAAGTATTTGTTCATCTCCAGCAGGATAAAAATCATTAAGTGTAAAAAGCTCCATTTTGCTATATTTTGTAATTCCAACTTTAATGCTCTCAATTACCTCTTTATGCTTTCTCTTTACTGCAATATAGCCTATTTGTGCATCAATAGATTTAACCACCTCATTTAAACCTGATAATATTTCATCAAGATATTTTGAAAGCAATTGTATGTCCACACATAAAAGTGGTTCGCACTCAGCACCATTTAATATTACAATATCTGCTTTACTGGATAGTTTTACATGGCTTGGAAAACCTGCCCCTCCAGCTCCTACTATTCCTGAAGCTTGTACTTTATCCTTCAGACTCACCAATATTCACCTCCATGCCGTCAAACAAACAATCCTCGTCAATAATTCCAATAATGATACAGTCTACTGGAGCATCACTAAGTCCCTGCATTTTCCTGGCTGAACTTCCCTGGCATAATATTACTCTCTCTCCAATGCCCGCACCTATTGAATCCACAGCAATAACTATTTTTCCATGCTCCTTACCATCCAGCAATTTTACTGCCATAAACTTGCACCCCACAAGATTATCATCCTTTTTAGTGGCCCAAATATGAGAAATTACCATTCCTGCAACTATATTAACCACTCCCTTTAAGGTTTTAGATTCTGGGTATATTTTAAGATATTGTTTACTTTGCTCATTCCTTCTGTAGGGGCGAACAGTGTTCGCCAGCTGTTACGCATCACTATCTATAGTGCAGCTTGAATTGTGGGTACATCCGGGCGAACACTGTTCGCCCCTACGTTTACGGGTTATCCATTTTATCTTCTTATCAATACCTTCCTGCTTTTTGGCGGCACATTATTATGTACATAAGACTGCTTAGTCTATTAAGAGACTTTATTATATCCGGTCTATGTACCGATTTTGTTTTTTCATCATAAAACGCTTCTACTGCAGATATCTCGAGCTCCCTTATTATGGTTCTCAGCTTGTTCAGTAGTGCAATAGTGCCTCCCATTGAAGGATCTGGAATAAAATGATTTACACCTATATATTTTGATGGGTAGTGGGAATATTCTCTTATTTGATTCTCTGTCATGCTATTAAAATTTATAAAATCAAAACTAGTTTCTGTTACCTCTGCTCTCATAATTGTTTTCAAATGTTCAAAAATAGTCGCCAGATCATTAGCCAAATCTGTTTTTCCTTCATTTTTCACTTTCACTATTGCATCAATAAACTCTGCTTCACTAGAATCAATTTTCCCTCTGAACTTTATTCTTTTATGATTTTTGAGTACAAGTTGGTTACCCTTTAAATGAGTATATTCTTCAGGTTTAACATTAATTTTCTCCCCTGTTTCTAAAATAATATAGCCTTCCTTAAATGGAGTATAAACAGGTTGTTTTTGTTTTTCTTCATCCGGTTCATCACAGTTTTTAATAATAATCTTTACCTTATTCTCACTCAAGAATTGTGCTGCAGATGGAGTAAGTTTTTCAGAAGACCTTAAGTTATAGCTTTTAAAGGGTTCATTCTTATAAATTTCCCTAAGTTCCAATTCTGTGATTATTCTCATAATTCACCTCCAACTTTTTATTTAAATTCAATGAATTATTTTTAAATCATATCTGTATTGGTAATTTTGCAATATCTATTACAGAATTTTTAAATGCTTCACATGCAGCTTTGCATGCAGACTGTGAGCCCCATAGAAGTCCTCCTGCAAAATTTGTTTTAGTAGGAGGGCCATAAAAAACAACAAGCTTTACCTCTGCAGCCTTTAATGCTACATCAAGGCTGTATACTGCCTCTAGGGGAGGAGCTATAAGATAGGCAAGTGACTCACCTTCCTTTATTCCAGCAATTTCAGAGAGATATGAACCTGTTCTTGAAATGGTTTGGGCATAGAAGCATATTGTGTCATCATCATTTGCACTGTAAAAACAGCCTTCATTTTCAATAAAATATCTGGCAGCATTTAATCCACTTCTCACATCCTCTGGGGTGGGACCTGAAATAATTCCAAGAAATTCTCCTGCAAGCTTTGTTGAAGCGTTTGATGAGCCTCCATACATGGATTTTGCATATACAACCCTTACATCAGCTTTTTTGGTAGCTTCATCAAGTGCTGTATAGCCAACATCATCAATAGTTGTTGTTATAAGCCCAAGACTTCTATGGTCTGATAGAAGTTTTAGGCTTTTTGATAGATAGTTGTCTACATTTGGAATTATTCTTGTACTTAGAATCTCTGCCCTTTTGGGATCAAGCTCCATTTGTAATCCCTCCAATTAAATTTCTATATAAAAAAATGAAGCTTAAATTGCTTTAAGCCTCATTGCCCTAAAATTACATTCCAATTAAATATTATTATAGATAAATGCGCCCTTGCACTTACCTTACCTAAAATCTAGCATATTATATTTTTATTGTCAATAAAATAATTATGACTTTAACCAGTCATTCTTAAAATCAAACATTACCTTGCTGCCGGCTTGCGTTGATTCGATATTAATGTTTCCATTTAGCCTGTCCTTTATAATTCCTTTAACAATTCTAATCCCCGGGTCTTTGACAGTTGAATAAAGAAAAAATCGCTGAAAGCCTTGATATAGGCTTATTTTTTTGTCAAATTTTCATATTTTATATTGCGTGATATTACGTGATATGTTATAATATAAGTAGTTTGGAGGGTTGCTTATGAGATTAAAGGTATCACGTTCAAAAAATTCAGCTTCACTTTATGTTACAAAAACTGTTTATATTGATAAAAAAGAACGCACAATTACTGTAGAGAAACTTGGAACCGAAACTGAACTCAGAGAAAAACTTAATGGTGCAGACCCATATGAGTGGGCTAAAGAATATGTAAAAAAATTGAATGAAAAAGAAAGGGAACAAACACGGAAAATACTTGTTCCTTTCGAGCAATCTAAAATTATTTCGAAAGACGAACAGCGTTCCTTCAACGGCGGGTATCTATTCCTGCAAAAGATTTATCACGAACTCGGAATTCATAAGATCTGTAAAGATATTTCCCAAAAGCACAAATTCGATTTTAACTTGGATTCAATACTTTCCAGATTAATCTATGGAAGAGTGATCTTCCCTTCCTCAAAGCTTGCAACATATGACCTTTCTAAAAGGTTTATAGAACATCCGAATTTTGATTTGCATCAAATATACAGAGCTTTGGAAGTTCTCGCTAAAGAGACAGATTTTATTCAGTTCTCTTTGTATGAAAATAGCTTGAAAGTTTCCAAAAGAAATACAGGTGTTCTTTTCTATGATTGCACCAATTACTTTTTTGAAATAGAACAGGAAGATGGTGATAAACAATACGGACCATCAAAGGAGCACCGGCCGAACCCAATTATCCAAATGGGGCTGTTTATGGATGGAGACGGTATTCCTCTGGCTTTTAGCATTAACAGGGGGAATATGAATGAGCAGCTGACTTTAAAGCCCTTAGAAAAAAAAATTATTTCTGACTTTGAGCTTTCTAAATTTATTGTCTGCACAGATGCAGGGCTGGCTTCTTTAGATAATCGAAAGTTTAACGACAAAGATGGTCGGGCTTTTATTACAACGCAATCTATTAAAAAATTAAAAGAACACCTTAGGAAATGGGCTCTTGCTACAGATGGCTGGAAACTTCCAGGCAGCGAAAAAACATATGACATTTCCAAGCTTGATGAAATGATGGATAAAGCAACTCCTGAAGATAAAGCAAAAATTAAAGCAAACGTCTTTTACAAAGAGCGCTGGATCAAGGAAAATGATTTTGAACAAAGACTCATTGTAACCTACTCCATCAAATATAGGGATTATCAGCGTAAAATCCGCAACTCTCAAATAGAAAGAGCTCAAAAGGTAATAGAGAATAACCCATCAAAAATCAAGAAATGCAATGCTAACGATTACAAAAGGTTTATTAATAAAACAAGTTGTACTCCTGAAGGTGAAATTGCAGATAAGGAAATATACAGCATTGACCAGGCTATCATCCTGAAAGAAGAAGCCTTTGACGGTTTTTATGGGGTTTGTACAAACCTTGAGGATGATGTAGTTGAAATCATAAAGGTAAATCACAGGAGATGGGAGATTGAAGAATGCTTCAGGATTATGAAGAGCGAATTCAAGGCAAGACCAGTTTACTTAAAGAACGATGACAGGATTGAAGCGCATTTTACCACTTGCTTTATATCACTAATTATTTATAGGCTGCTTGAAAAAAGACTCAATGATAATTTTACATGCCATGAGATTATTTCTGGTCTTCGAAATATGAATTTCTTTGAGGTCAAAGGCGAAGGCTATGTTCCAACCTACACAAGAACTGATTTTACCGATGTGTTGCATGAAGCTTTTGGTTTTCGCACGGACTATCAGATTGTTGCTACAAGCATGATGAAAAAAATTTTTGAAAAAACGAAAAAGTAAAAAAGTACGCACTTTTTACAGCAATAAGGAATCCTGCAAAGCCTTCATTTTCAAGGGGTTACAGGATTTTTATTTTGCTCAAGTGTCAAACTCAGGATTATACACTATTCTGAATAAAAATGAAACATTTTGTAAAAAATACATAAAAAACCTAGTATTTTATTACCAGGTTTTTAGTGTCCTGTTATATGCTTTGTTCCACTGTTGCAGCTGCATAATCTATTTCTATTTGTTTTTGCTCCCTAATAAGAATCATAGGGGTTTGCTGATTAGCTTGTCCTGCTGGATTATCCTTTATCATTCCCTTAAGTTCTTCCTCAGAGTATTGTATGCTGCTTGATCTTCCAAGGATCTCAACTCCCAGGTCATTTGCATCTACTATCATACAGTCTACCCCAAGCTTTTCCTTAATTTCATCACATACTTCATTAGGCTTTTCAGGATTAAGAATACCCTTGTCCAAATAATAATCATAGGCATCTCGACAGAACCCATCTATACCAGATACTCCATTGCCTGCAATTTTATAAAATACTCCCTTTACTCTAAACAGCTTTCCGATTGCTGCACAAGCTGCAGCAAATAAAATTCGTAAAATTCCAGCATTATTTATTGCTATTTGCATTTTATATGGATTTCCAACCGACTCCCCTGCAGGAGTTATATTAACAAACTTGGACAAAAATTTCGCCCAAAAACTGAGTTTTATGTCCTTTTTATTCAGAACTCTATTCTGGCACATTGCAATAATTTTTTCACTTATTGAAACTACATCCCCATCTTCATATATGGGGCTTACATACTGCTTTACTATTTCAATGTAATTTTCATTTTCAGAAACAAAATGTGTCCTTATAGCATGTCTAAAAAAAGTTTTATCTCCAACCTTAATTTCTACCTTTTTATCTGGATTTGCTGCGAAATCAAATGTTACTTGTTCCATTATATCCCTCCTGATGCTTGTACTATATATATAAATTAAAAATCATGTTTTCCTCCTTCTATTATACAACTTAAGCATGGTATTACAATAATTTATAATAAATTATTCATTTGTTAATATTGGAAAAACTGATTAATAATTTTTTCAATAAAGAAAGCCAGGTTTTAAACAAAACCCAGCTTTCTTTCTACAGATATTTCTTTATCATCTCTTCATTTACACCCTTTTCCCTACATAGTTCACCATAAAAGAAACCACTTTTTTTTATTTTTCTTTCATAGGTTTTAGGGTCTACGCTAACAAGTCCAAATTTACTACTTAAGCCCTCAAGCCATTCAAAATTGTCCATTAATGTCCAGTGATAATATCTTTGAACATCTATTCCATCATCAATCAGTTTCTTTATCTGATTGATATGGTCAAAAATATACTTAATTCTAAACTTATCCTTATCATCGCTTGTGCCATTTTCAGTTATAAATATTGGTGCTTTAAGTCTATTATAGTACTTTTTACATATTCTATAAATTCCCTCAGGATATATCTCCCACCCAAGGTCATTTACTTTAGAATCCTCTAAAACTTCACGCTTTGAGAATAGGTTAGCAAAATCAATTTTAAAGCTTACAATATCCCTGGAATAGTAGTTTATCCCTATGAAATCATAGTATCTTCCCTTTTCTAAAGGATAACCAGAGCCTAAAGGAAAAATCAGCTTACCCTCAGTCATGCCAATAATAAACATTTCCTGAAATATTCTATCATATAAATTTGAAATCCACTTATTTAGAGGTGTTTTCTTCTTAGGGTCAAAAATTCTAAGATGATTTGCAACCCCAACCATTGTATTATTTTGATTCATTCCTTCACTAACCCTATGAATTGTATTATAGGCCTTTATGTGAGCAAGTATCATATTTCTTGAGCCCTTAATAAATTTACTTATACTCTTTTCTCCAGGAGGCCATGTTCCAAATAAATAGCTAGAAGTCATATATACATTAGGCTCATTTATTGTTATCCAGTCAGAAACTATGTCACCAAGATATGTAACAACATATTCTGCATATCTTCTAAATAGGTCAACTACTTCATGATTCACCCACGCTCCATTATCCTCTAACCATAATGGATTAGTAAAGTGGTGAAGAGTTACCAGTGGTCTAATCCCTGCTTCAATTAGCTTTTCAATTTCTAATCTGTAATGGTCAATAGCGTCCTTGTTAAATTTACCTCTTTGTGGTTCAATCCTGCTCCATTCAAGACTTAGTCTGTAGGTTTGGTTGTTGAGTTTTTTCATTATTTCTATATCCTCTTCAACCCTGTTCCAATGGTCTACAGCATTTACTGAGTGGGCGCCATCCTTAATATGTCCTTCCTCTGCCCATCTATACCAGCTGTTATTCCTATCCCCACCTTCTATTTGAAGAGAGGAGGTTGCTGTACCTAGTAAAAAACCCCCAGGTAGTTTAAATGAATTCATAATTTGTCCCCCTATTTCCATACACCGCTCAAAAAATTTATACACCAATTCCCCCAACCATACTATATATTATATTG
>JBEQBT010000041.1:0-18356 GCA_041639705.1 Clostridiaceae bacterium
TGGGATGAAAAAAGAAGCATAAACAGAGTAGATACAGTTACAAACATATATATGCATATATAGACAAGGGGGAAAAGTTTTGTTAAAAGCAGTTATTTTTGATATGGATGGAGTAATAATAGACAGAGAGCCTTTTCAATTGATTATATGTTTAAGACTTTTCAAAGATTTAAACATTAATATAACAGAGGATGAATATAATACATTTACTGGTGTCTCAAACACAAGTATGTGGACAACCTTAAAGAATAAATATGGATTGAAGGATACAGTTTCAGAACTTGTAAAACATCATACTGAAGCCGCTATTAATTATTTGGAGGAAAACGAAGAAAAACCAATACCTGGAGTTGTAGAAATTCTGGAAAGTCTAAGAAATAATGATATAAAGATTGCCCTTGCTTCCTCATCTCCCATGGAAGGAATAAGGCAAGTACTAGATAAGTTTCAAATCAGTGAATATTTCCAAGCAGTCATAAGTGGGGAAAATTTAGAGAGGGGAAAACCTGCTCCAGATATTTTCCTGAATGCAGCTAAAATGCTTAAGGTTGAGCCTGAATATTGTATTGTAATAGAGGATTCAAATCATGGAGTTACTGCCGCAAAAACAGCAGGAATGAAGTGTATAGGTTTCCAAAACCCTAATTCAGGGAACCAAAACTTGGAAGTAGCAGATTTAATAGTAGAAAGTATGAAAGAACTGAATTTCAATAGGATAAAAAATATTTAGTTATCAATTTTGGAAGGGTTCTATGGAAGATAGAGAAGGTGCCTGGAGGGATTATACAAAGTTGTGCAATGCTGGAGGAAGTCAATCATTTACTGAACTAGTAAAACTAGCTGGATTAATGTCTCCATTTAAGGATGGGTGTGTGAAATCAGTCATTGGCACTATAGAAAACTGGCTTGATACTATAGATGATACAAAACTTTAAATACAAAAATGCTTTTTAAGGTTCATACACTGCAGAATTATAATTTAGGAAGTGTATGAATTTTTTTTATATTTGTAACTTAATATAAAATACCCTATAAAAAAGATTAAAGAGGTAAAAATACTATTAAAAGATATAAAGAAGGTGAAAAGTTGACAGAATTTGATGCAAAAATAGATGTTAGAGAAATAGAGCCAACAAATAGGATTGGAGTAATTTATACTACATTTGATAACTTGAAGCCAGGACAAATAATGGAGATCATTAATGATCATGACCCCCATCATCTAAATCAAAAGCTTACTATTGATAGAGATGGGCAGTTCGATTGGAAATACCTTGCTGAGGGTCCTGATGTATGGAGAATACAGATAACAAAAATGTTGTAATGCTTTGTTAACTAGTTTAAAAATAAGGATGATTCATATGTGTAATGAATCATTCTTATTTTTAACTGATATGAAATTAATATATAAATCATAGGAAAATACTAATATATACTGTATAATATAATTTGCTTATATTACAATTCTAATCTATAAAGCAAATGACTTTATTTAGGAGAAAATTAATGAATCAAAAATGGTTTAAAGATAGATATTTTTATAAAACTATGATTACAATTGCTCTTCCAATAACACTTCAGAACCTAATTTCATCATCACTTAATATGGTTGATACAGTAATCATTGGAAGATTAGGAGAATCAAAAATTGCTGCAGTAGGGTTAGCAAATCAATATTTTTTTCTACTCAATTTAATACTTTTTGGAATAAATAGTGGTTCCTCCATATTTATAGCACAGTTTTGGGGCAAGGGTGATACAAAACATATAAGAAAGGTGTTAGGAATAGCTCTAATTACTGGAGGTATAGTAAGTATTATATTTACAATTGGGGCATTTGTGGCTCCACAATTTATACTATCACTTTTTACAAATGACAGCATAGTAATTGAATTAGGTAGTGAATATTTAAAAGTTATTTCATTAAGCTATTTCATAACATCAATAAGCTTTGCATATGGATTTGCTTCTAGAAGCATTGGCCAGGCCAAATTGCCTTTAATAGTAAGTGGTATATCCCTTGGGATAAATACATTTCTTAATTATGCACTCATTTATGGTTTGTTTAGGATGCCTAAAATGGGGATAAGGGGATCAGCTTTAGGTACTTTAATTGCAAGAATAGTTGAGGTAATTCTTCTACTTAGTATAGTGTATCGTGAAAATGGAGTTCTAGCAGGTAAGCTAAAAGAAATGTTAACACCAACAAAAGAGTTTGTTTTTAAATATTTTAATACTACACTGCCTGTAATTTTAAATGAAAGCTTTTGGTCTCTTGGTATGACAATGTATTCTGCTGCATATGCAAGAATTAGTACTGGAGCAGTTGCAGCAGTGCAAATATCAAATACAATACAGAATTTATTTATGGTAGTTTTCTTTGGATTGGGAAACGCATGTGCTGTTATGATAGGTAATAAAATTGGAGCAAATGAAAAAGTAACTGCAATAAAATATGCAAACAAGTTTTCTATAATAGGTCCATTACTGGGAATAGTAACAGGAGGTATAGTGATTATTATTTCTCCATATATTTTGAAATTGTTCAAAATATCATCTGAGGTATATAGTGATGCATATAAAATATTGATAGTTATGGCAATTTTCATGGGTATTAAGGTATTTAATATACTTCTAGTTGTTGGAATACTTCGGAGTGGTGGGGATACTAAATTTTCAATGTTTCTTGAAATAGGAAGTGTGTGGCTGATAGGCGTTCCACTGGCTTTTCTAGGAGGCCTTGTATGGCATTTACCTGTTTATATTGTGGTTGCTCTTGTTTCTCTAGAAGAGATTATCAAGACGTTAATTGGTATACCGAGATTGATATCAAAAAAATGGGTAAGAAATGTTGTGGAACATATGTGATTATAGAAAAAGGGACAAGATTGACTCTGTCCCTTTTCCTGAACTAATTACTTTATATTTACGAATAAATTTCATTATAACTTACATAAGATTCAATTGATTCAGCTTTTTTAACTCCATTTATTACTGCTTTCTCAATAACATTAGCAGCAAGTAGTCCTACAACATTTATATCTGCCTCAATTTTTCCGGTTGATAGGGCAAATATTGTATCCCCATCATACATAGTATGGGAAGGACGTATTACTCTTCCAAAGCCATTATGGGCCATGGAAGCAACCTTATTCATTTCTGCTTTAGTAAGTGATGCGTTTGTAATAATAGCACCAATGGTTGTATTACCATTGAAAACATTGGATTTATGGTTATAGTTCTTAATCATGAATTCTTCAGTAAATATAAATGACTTCTGTTCTCTAGAAAAGGCTCCTGCAAGAATTTTATTACTTTGGGGATCTATTACATCTCCAAGACAGTTGACTGCAACAACAGCTCCTACCTTTAAATTACCTACCTGAATAGAATATGATCCAAGTCCGCCCTTCATTGCATATTTAGTACCTAGAATTTTACCAACTGTTGCCCCACACCCAGCACCAATATTGCCCTCTTTAAAATTACCTTTTTCAGCATTAACACATGCACTGTATCCCATTGCTTTATCAGGTCTAATTTTGTAATCGCCAATATTTAGATCAAATAATACTGCACCTGATACAATTGGAACTCTAGTTATTCCAACATCAAAGCCCATATTTCTTTCCTCCAGGTACTGCATTATACCTGAGGCTGCATCAAGTCCATATGCACTTCCTCCTGATAAAAATATTGCATGAACCTGTTGAATCATATTAACTGGATTCAAAAGTGCTGTTTCTCTTGTTCCTGGGGATCCGCCTCTTATATCAACGCCTGCAGTAGCACCATTTTCAAATAGAATTACAGTGCATCCTGTCACAGCCTCAAGGTTTTCAGCATTTCCAATCTTTATTCCATCAATTTCAGTTATACTAATCTCTTTCAACTAGAGCACCTCTTTTAAAAAACTCCAAGCAAGATTTTTGATCTAGCTTGGAGAAGTATTATTTTCTTATCTTTTTAAGCTTTTGTATAACAGGAATACTTATTAAAACGGTTACAATTGCTTCTGGTAAACCATTTGTGATCCCTACTGCTAATATGGCCTTGCTAGCTGCCGAAGTATTAATATTAAATGCATTTGCATAGCTTTGGAGATAGAGCAGATATAATGCACTAAGTACTAAGGCAGTATTTGTTATTGACCCTATAAAAGCTGCAATACCTATTCTTATTGTTTGAGATTTGATTTTTAGTATACTATATACATAATAAGAAGTTAGTCCAATTATAACTCTAGGAAGCACAGATACTAGTGGATTTATAAAAGCAAATGAAACAATGTTGGGCTGTATTATCGCTTTATATAAACTAGTTATACCAAAAATAAGTCCAAGCATTGCACCTACAAGAGGACCTTCCAAAATAGCACCAATTATTACAGGTATATGCATGATTGTTGGATTAATAGGTGGTATAGGAATAAATCCTAGTGGGGTTAAGCTTAATATAATAGTTATTGCAGATAGCAATCCTATTACTACTATTTTTCTTGTGGCAAACCTTGATGCAGTAGAAACCTTTTTTTCAATTAACATAATAATACCTCCGCTCTTATTCCTTATGGATATAAGTCGTAAAATTCCTATAAGGTTAAATTTGTTCGGTTTCATTTAGAATACCGACGATAATAGTTTATCACCTTTTAGTAAAAATTTAAATACATATTATTATACTTTCGCCAAGTTTTGATTAATGGTATTATTTATTATAAGAATTAAATGATAAAAAAAGTAGGAAACTTTCTATTATATTATTATATGCATAATTGCAAAGGAGTGATACTATGAAATTTTATTCTGAATTAAGTAAGGTATACGATGTCGTTTTCCCATTAGATTTGGATACAGTTAAGTTCCTAAGTGAAGATTTAAATTCTGAGGATTATGTATTGGACTTAGCTTGTGGAACTGGAGAATATTCAATTGCACTAAGTAAATTAGGTTCTAGTGTTATTGGAGTTGATTTAAATGGTGAAATGATAAAAATTGCGCAAGAAAAAGCAAAGAATTTGGATGTAAGCTTTATTGAAAAAGATATGACAAAATTAAATGATTTTAAAAATAAAAAATTTAAATTAATATTCTGTATTGGAAATTCAATCGTACATCTCAATAGTAAAAATAAAATAGAAAAATTTATTCAGGATATATATAATTCCTTGGATGATAATGGAGTAATGGTTATACAAACCATTAATTTTGACAGAATCATAAAATACAATATTGATTCTCTGCCACCTATTGATAGACCAGATGTGGGTGTAAACTTTATAAGAAAATACAATTATAATAAAGATGAAGAAATATTAGACTTTAGAACAGAGCTTGTAATAAAAGATGAGTCAGGGAAAAATAGATACATAAATAGTGTTCCTTTGATTATGCTTATGAAGGATGACATTATTTCTATGGTTAAGGTAGCTGGATTTAAAAATGTAGAGTTTTATGGTGGATTCAATAAAAAAGAATATAGTGAAGAATCCTATGCAATGGTTGTTAAAGCAATTAAATAACATAAAAATTAGTTTGAAAGGAAGATAATAATGAAACTAGAAGGAAAGGTATTAGTTGCTCAAGGAGGGGGACCAACAGCTGTAATTAATCAATCTTTAGTTGGAGCTGTTCTTGAATCAAGAAAATTTCCGCAAATATCAAAGGTGTATGGTGCTATTAATGGGGTCCATGGAATAATTAACGAGGAGTTTCTTGATTTGACTCAAGAAACTACTCATAACCTCGAACAGGTTGCAGTAACACCATCATCGGCTCTATTTTCAACAAGGGATAAACCAGATAAAGCATATTGTAAAGAGATTTTTAATATATTGAAAGCCCATGATATAAGATATTTTTTCTATATAGGGGGAAATGACTCTGCAGATACAGTTAGAATTGTAAATGAACAGGCAGAATTATCTGATTATGAGTTTAGAGCAATACATATTCCAAAAACTATTGATAATGATTTAATGGTTAATGATCACACCCCAGGTTATGGGTCAGCAGCAAGGTTCGTTGCACAAACCTTTATAGGAATAAACCTTGATTTAAAGTCCATACCAGGAGTTTATATAGGTGTTGTAATGGGTAGAAATGCAGGATTTTTAACTGCCGCTTCATCGATCGCTCAAAAGTATCCTGATGATGGGCCACATTTAGTATATTTACCAGAAAGACCTTTTTATAAAGAAAGATTTCTTATGGATGTAAAAAATGTTTATGATAAATATGGTAGGTGTGTTATTGCTGTCTCAGAGGGTATAGTAGATGAAAAGGGTAATCCTATAATGACAAAACTAATGGACCACGTGGAAAAGGATGAACATGGGAATGTAAGATTATCTGGGACAGGAGTATTGGGTGATTTATTATCAAAAGAAATAAGTAGTAAACTAAAAATCAAAAGAGTAAGGGCAGATACCTTTGGTTATCTTCAGAGATCTTTTATAGGATGTGTTTCAGATGTGGATCAGCATGAAGCAAGGGAGGTAGGAGAAAAAGCAGCTCAATTTGCAATATGGCACAACTTAGATGGTTCTATAACCATACATAGAACAGGCTTTTATTCAGTTGATTATAAGTTAACTAGCTTAAATGCTGTGGCAGGAAAAACAAAACATATGCCAGATGAATTTATAAATAAAGAAGGAAATAATGTAACAGAAGCATTTAAATATTACTTAAATCCACTTTTAGGATCAAATATGCCATCAGCACATCGACTTAGAGCTCCAATTGTGGACAAGATTTTAAAAAAATAGAAAATAAAAATAGTGTTGAAGGGGCTGCTTCAAAATAATGTCTAGAGCATTATTGTGATGTAGCCTCTTTTATTTGTTATATTCTAAAATATATAAAAACTTAAAAATTCCATCAACAAAAATGTCGAATCACATATAATAATAGTGGAAATGAATTTATTTTGACGGAATAGTAATATTATTGATTGCCGTACAAAAGTAAGAAATAACCCTTAATTATAAAAGAATTCATAAAATTAAAGTTTTGGAGGGGAGAGAATATGTTTTATCCTTATTACTATCCTTACTATAACCCATATTCATACATGGGAGGATCTGGCGGATTTGGTGGATTTGGTGGATTTGGCGGAAGGAACTTTGTTTTTCCATTTTTAACAGGTTTTCTTTTAGGTGAACTTTTCTGGTAGTATTTTATTATTTAAAAGGATGCACATTTAATGTGTATCCTTTTGAATAATATTCTGAACCTTGTTAAATTACTAATAAAATTATTGAAATTGAAGATACTAATTTATTATAGAATACTGGAAAGTGTGAGTGATATTTATGATTTATATATATAATTGTTTCGCAGGAACACATTCATCTGTATTGGCTGCTTCATATCATTTAAAAAAACTTCCATTTGATAGACCTCCCACAAAACAGGAAATACTTAGTATAGAGCTATTTAACAAATTGAGAGTTACAGACAGAGGCAAATTTTTCTATCATGGAAAGGATGAGGATGGAAACAAAGTGTTTACAATTGGAAGAGGTAATTCAAAAATATTAGTACCAGCACTATACAATTTTTTCAAACTAGTTGATGGTGAATCATCAATTAATGAAAAAATTGTATTTTCTACAACATGCCATAGTATTCCGCTATCAATGGCTATTGGAGGTTTTACCTCAGTAAGACTTAGGTTTCATCTAATAGGCGTACCTTTACTTGTTCTTGGAACAAGGCAAACCTATAAAAATATCATTAAAATTGTTGAATATACAAAGGAAGTAGGCGCTAACAGCAAAAACAAAGTAGAGCTATTAGAAAATTAGAAAATTTATGTCTAAAATAATAGTCAAAAAATTATATTTTATGTTATAATACATATGAAGTTTTTTAAAAAGGAGACATAAATTTA
Organism: Clostridiaceae bacterium; assembly: GCA_041639705.1. GTDB lineage: Bacteria > Bacillota > Clostridia > Clostridiales > Caloramatoraceae > JARDZI01. Next base: position 7,897 of record JBEQBT010000041.1, read on the forward strand.
TGAATTTATTTAGTAAATGGGAAGATTTAGCCGAAAAGGATAGAAATGAGGAAGAATACGAAGAATTCTGGGAGGATTATTTTAAAAAGGAAGAGAACAATTATAAATATATTCTTGGTAATAAAATAAATGTATTAAGTGCTAGAGTAGACCAATTAGCAGAAAAATATAATATGGATGTAATTGCTTTTACTGGATTTATTCATGGAATCAATACTAGTCTTATTAGTCCAATCGAAATGGAAAACTTATCAGAAGATTCAGAAGTTAAGCTTGAAATCGATTTTGAAAAGCTTTATTTCAATATGCATGTTGCTAAAGCAGATTGGCTATATAATCTCTCTGAATGGGATGGAATACTTAGCGAAGAGAAAAGAGAGGAAATTACAAAGCAGTATAAAAAATCCAAAATTGTTGTAAAGGAAGATAAAGCAGGTAGAAATGATCCTTGTCCCTGTGGAAGTGGTAAAAAATATAAAAAGTGCTGTGGTAAAAATCAATAAAGCATTATTTGTAAATAATATAGATACATAAAGAAAGATGAGTGTCCTAATTTAAGGGGCACTCATTTAATTATAGAATTTTGCCTGACGAGCACGAGTAACAGGCGAAACAATAAACCACCTGCTATTGAACAGGTGACCATGATTCATATGCATGACAATATCATGATTTACAAGTTTGTTTTACTTTATAGTAGTATTTTAACAAATTTGTATAAATTTAAAATTAATACTAGTTTGGTTAGAAATCAAAGTCAATAATATGACAGTCCCTTAAATCGTAAAAATAAAGAATAAATTATGTTAATTAATTAACAACAATACCATGGTATGGTAAAAAAGATTGGATATTGAGATAATCAGTGCTGGACATATCCACTTTTTTTTATTACAATAATTATAGTAATGTTTATTAATTAACAATCATTTACATATAGGAGGGTAACGATAGTGGATAAAAAACACATAGTAGTACTTGGTGCTGGTTATGCCGGAGTTCAAGCTGCTAAACAACTAAGTAAAAAATTCAAGAAAAATGAAAATGTAGAGATTACATTAATCGACAAAAAACCCTATCATACACTAATGACACAACTCCATGAGATTGCAGGAGCTAGGGTAGGACAAGAATCAGTACAAATTAATCTAAAAAAGGTTTTCAACGCTACAAAAGTAGACGTTGTAACAGATGAAATTAAAACAGTTGACTTTAAAAATCAAAGCCTAGCTTCAGAAAATAATCATTATAAGTATGATTATATAGTAGTTGGAATGGGAAGTGAACCTGCATTTTTCGGTATACCAGGTGTTCAAGAAAATGGATTTACACTATGGTCAATGGAAGATGCTTTAAAAATTAACGAGCAAATTGAAAATATGTTTAGAAAAGCTTGCAACGAAAAAAACTATGAACTTAAGAAAGAAATGTTGACTTTTGTTGTTGCTGGAGCAGGATTTACTGGCATAGAAACAATTGGTGAACTAGTAGAGTGGAAAAAAAAATTATGTAAAAAATATTTTGTAGAAGAAAAAGATGTAAGATTAATGGTAGTTGAGGCAATGGGCAAAATTCTACCTATCTTAAATGACAAGCTTATTGGCAAGTCTGAAAGGTTCTTAAAGAAGCATGGAGTAGAAATACTTACAAGCACTCCGATTATTCAAGTTGATAAAAAGAGCGTTACTTTTAAAGATGGAACAAACATTCCAACACAAACTTTAATTTGGACTTGTGGAGTTCAAGGTAACAATTTTGCAGCAAAATTAGGCTTGACTTTAGGTAAAAGAGGCAGAGTACAAGCTAATGAATATATGCAATCAATAGATTATAAAAATGTATATATTGTTGGAGATAATTCATATTTTGAAGAAGAATCAAAGCCAATTTCTCAAATAGTAGAAATCGCGCTGCAAACTGCAGAAACCGCCTCACACAATATAGCTGCTGATATAGAAGGGGGAGAGAAAAAAGCATTTAAATCCAATACTCACGGAATGATGGTTTCATTAGGTAGTAAATATGCAGTAGCATGTTTAATGGGTGTTTCTTTATCTGGATTTTTTGCAATGGCAATGAAACATCTTGTAGACTGTCATTATCTATGGGGTGTTGGTGGCTTCAATGCAGTATGGGCATATATTAAACATGAATTCTTTGATATTAAAGAAAAAAGATCAATGTTAGGTGGATATTTATCTTCAAAGGTAACAACATGTTGGATGCTTCCACTAAGAATGTATGTTGGTGTGATTTGGTTAATTGAAGGTATTAACAAGGTAAAGGATGGATGGTTAAATCCGAATAATATCTTTATCATAAGCACATCTGCAACTTCTGGAGCTTCACAAGCTGCTGATGCAGGGCAGGCTACAGCTAATGTAGTTATCCCATTATTAAGTCAGCCACCAGCATTTTATACATGGTTTATGAACACATTTGTAGCACCATTTGCATTCGTATTCCAAGCAACGGTTGTTATTACTGAAATAGGAATTGGGTTAGCACTTATAGGCGGATTATTTACTTTCCTTGCTTCACTTGCATCAATATTTATGGCATTGAATTTTATTCTTTCAGCAATGGCTGGAAAAGAAATTCTGTGGTACATTTTTGCAGGTATTGCACTAATGGGAGGAGCAGGTAGAGCATTTGGCCTTGATTATTACGTAATGCCATGGATTAAAAAATGGTGGAATAAAACAAAGTTTGCTAGAAAAACATATCTATATATTGACTAATAAAATATTGTTGTTAAGGTGCTGTAGATTTTCAAGTTTATTATCTGCAGCACCTTAACAGATATTAGGATTTCAAAGGGATTTGTGCAAATATTAGAAGCAGACTGCCCAGATAAAGTATGTATAAAGGATGGAATGATAATTAAGCCCGGACAATCATTAGTATGCCTACCCAATAAGGTGGTTGTTGAAATTAAGGGTGTAAAAAATGCAGAAACAGATGATGTATCTTTCTAGGAGGAATATAATGATAAATACACGAAGAATGACTTTAATATCTATATTCGTTGCTCAAGCTTTAGTACTTCATATTATTGAAAGATTAATTCCTGTACCATTTTTGACTCCAGGTGCTAAACTTGGACTAGCTAACATAATTACGGTTATTTCATTGTATTTATTTACCTTAAAAGATGCATTTTTAATAGTAGTTATTAGAGTGGTGCTGGCAACATTAGTAGGGGGATCATTATCTGGTTTTTTCTATAGTATAGCTGGTGGAGTGTTGAGTTTATTTGCAATGTATTGTATAAAAAAAGTTGGTGGAGAAAATATAAGTATTATAGGAATCAGCGTAGTTGGATCCTTCTTTCATAATTTGGGTCAAGTAGCTGTAGCAGCATTGATTATACAGAATATTATTATTATCTCATATCTTCCAATTTTAATGCTTGCAGGTGTCGGAACAGGAATATTTGTAGGTTTTACTGCAAATTTTCTAAATGGATATTTGAAAAAAATAAATTTGAAAGGTATATATTAATGTGATTAAGGTGATCAAATGAGCACATTTTGGGAAAAGTATCCTGATATTGAAAAAGGTCTTGAAATAGTAAAAGATATTATGCTAACAAATGTTAAATGCAGTGAAAAAAACATAGAAACTGCTTTAGAAGAATTAATTAACTCAGGTGGGAAAATGCTCAGGCCAGCATTTCTTTTACTAGCATCAAGATTTGGAGAATATAATTCAGATAAGATTTATAATCTTGGAGCAGTTGTTGAAATGCTTCATATGGCTACATTAGTTCATGATGATATTATTGATGATGCACCTCTAAGAAGAGGAAGTGAAACAATACAATCTAGATATGGTAAGAATTATGCAGTTTTTATGGGTGATTATCTATTCAGTAAATGCTTTATGTTAGTTTCTGATAAAACATCCGTAGAAAATCTAAAAACAGTTTCTAAGGTAATCGCTAAGATATGTATTGGAGAAATTGACCAATTTTCTCATAAGTTTAGTAGAAATGTTTCAATTAGAAAATATCTAAAGAGAATTGCAGCAAAAACAGCAGCATTATTTTCATTAAGCCTATATATTGGCGCATCTGAAAGTGGTTGTAGTGAAAAGTTCTGTAAAAACATAGGTAATGCTGGATATAATTTAGGTATGGCATTTCAAATAATTGATGACATTCTTGATTTTAACAGCAATGAATTAATTATTGGAAAACCTGTTGGCAATGATCTTAAAGAAGGAATATATACACTACCATTGATTTATTCTCTTCAAAAGGATAATAAGGACTTATCAGATATTTTAATAAAAGAATCATATTCTAATGATGATATTAAAAGGATAATTGGATTAGTTAATTATTCTGGTGGAATAGAAATGGCAAGGGAATTAGCAAAGAAATATACAAAAAAAGCATTTAAGCAGATGTCAATTTTGCCTGAGTCAGATAGTAAAAAGGTATTAATGGAAGTTACTGATAAGCTTTTAGTCAGAGATTATTAATATGGACATAAAAACAGTGTGGCTGACACACTGTTTTTTTATAAGTAATTAGAATTAGTTATAGATTATTCTATATAATTTGTTAGAACTTCTATTTTCTAGTATTTAATGTATATTTAATACTTCAATATACTATACTATATGAAAAAAATATATTTATATACTGCAATTTTTAAGGTTATTTATCAAATAAGTGTTGAGTGTAATAATGGTAAATGTTATGATAATTAGTGAAAGTATTAAAATATTTTTTTGAAGGATAATATTTATATTATCCAAAAAAATTAATACTTTTATATAAAGCTTGCTAAAATGTAAGTTTAAAAGGATAAATGTTTACCATAACATTTATTATGTTATCTAATTTAAAAAATATACCTTTAAAAACGAAGGAGGGTAAAAAATGCATAAGAAATTATTTATTCCAGGACCAGTAGATGTAAGAGAGGATGTACTTCAAAAATTATCAACTCCTCAGATTAGTCATCGTTCCAAGGATGCATCTGCATTACAAAGAGGTATTTCAGAAAAAATGCAAAAGCTTATGTATACTGAAAACACCATTATACTTTCTACTTCTTCAGGAAGTGGATTAATGGAAGGTGCAATTCGTTCATGTACAAGAAAAAGAGCTGCTGTATTCTCTGTAGGCGCTTTTGGTGACAGGTGGTTTAAAATGGCAAAATCAAACGGAGTACCTGCAGATAAAATTTCATCAGTACCTGGAAAACCAACTACTCCAGAAATGGTAGATGAAGCACTATCTACTGGTAAATATGATGTAATAACAGTAACTCATAATGAAACTTCAGCAGGCATAATGAATCCTGTTGATGAAATTGGAGCATTGCTTAAATCAAAATATCCTGAAGTTCTTTTCCTTGTAGATACAGTAAGTTCAATGGGAGGGACTAAAATTGAAGTTGATAAATGGGGAATAGATGTATGTATTACATCAACTCAAAAATGTATCGGTTTACCAGCTGGTATGTCAATTTGTTCAGTATCAAATAGAACTATCGAAGCTGCAAGACTGGTGGAAAATAGAGGACTATACTTTGACCTTGTTGAACTATATGACACTATACAAAAGAAGGATCATCAGTATCCATCAACCCCTTCACTTCCACACATGTTTGCATTAGACTTTCAGCTAGACAGAATATTGGCAGAAGGCTTGGAAAACCGTTTCGCTCGCCATAAGGAAATGGCACAATATGTTCGTGATTGGGCAAAGAAATACTTTGCATTATTTGTTGAAGATGAAAAATACCTTTCAAACACATTAACAACTATTAAGAATACTAAAGAAATCAGTGTTGGTGATTTAAATAAAAAGCTAGGAGATAGGGGATTCATGATTTCAAATGGATATGGGGATTTAAAGGATGTTACTTTTAGAATTTCCCATATGGCTGATTATACACTTGATGAGGTTAAGGATTTAATTAGTAATATAAATGATATTTTAGGATTGAAATAGGGGGTAGGATAAATGATAAGAGTACTTGCTACCGATGGGATGGAAAAAGCTGCTGTTGAGGAACTAAGAAACAGTGGATTTGAAGTTGTTGAACAGTTCTATGAGCCTGAAGAATTAAAAGAGCAGGTTAAAAACTTTGATGTAGTTGTAGTTAGATCTGCAACTAAAATTAGACAGCCAATCATAGATGCAGCACTTGAAACTAAAAAGCTAAAACTAGTAATCCGTGGTGGTGTTGGTGTAGATAACATCGACGTTGACTATGCAAAAATGAATGGAATTGAAGTTAGAAATACTCCAAATGCAAGCAGCGCATCAGTTGCAGAGCTAACAATAGGACATATGTTTTCTATTGCTAGGTACATAGGTATTTCCAACTTTACAATGAGAGATGGAAAATGGAATAAGAAAAAATATGAAGGAATTGAGCTTGGTGGGAAAACACTAGGTCTAATTGGTTTTGGTAGAATTGCGAGAGAAGTAGCTAAAAGAGCAAAGGCACTTGGAATGAAGGTTATTTATACTGATATATTTGGACCATTTGAGGGGTATGATGAATTTAAGTTTGTGACTTTAGATGAATTAATTTCAACTGTAGATTTTATATCTATACATATTCCTGCTTCTCCAGATAAAAAACCTGTAATTAGTGTAGATCAAATTGCAAAAATGAAGGATGGAGTGTTTATAGTTAACTGTGCAAGAGGTGGAATTGTTGATGAAAATGCACTACTTGACGCATTAGATTCAGGAAAAGTTTCTGCAGCAGCTCTTGATGTTTATGAGGAAGAACCTACAAAAAATGAAAGACTTTTAAAACACGAAAAAGTATCACTTACTCCTCATATTGGTGCTGCTACAAAGGAAGCCCAAGAAAGAATCGGTGAGGAGATTGTTGATATAATTACAAAATTCTTTAAATAGGAGAGATAGATATAGCAGTTATTAAACCATTCAAGCAAGTTAGATTAGCTACTAACCTTGCCGAAAAGGTTGCGCTTTCTATGTTTGCTGCACAATAGATGATTTAATGTCTATCCAAGATGCAGGATGCGTAATGCCTCCTAAATCACATGGCTTGAACTAAATTAAGAAGTGGATTATTTATTTACGAATTAGAATAACAAAAAAAGATTGTTTCATATTTTGAAACAATCCTTTTATTATTCTATAGACAGTAAATTATTATTTATCTCAAGAAACTCCCTATGATATAAGTAAAGTTGATTATTTTCCTTGCTGATGTTTATTATTCATTTATGTGTCAATAATTATATAGTATGGTAAGGAGGTGCTTTTGTGCTTAGCAAAGTAAATTCAATATCTTTAATAGGTATAGAGGGATTTGTTGTTAATATTGAAGTTGATATTCAAAATGGATTGCCTACATTTAATATGGTAGGATACATAACCCATTAAGAGATTAAAATTAAAACTGCCATAGTTAATTACTTGGCAGTTTTAAATAATATGAATATTTTACTTACAACATTTCTTTACTAATAATACATATTTATTATTCTCTTTATTTTCTAATACCTTAATACAAAAAGCTTTTGATGATTTATTTCCACCGAATATGTATTCATTAAAAGAACCTGCACATAATTCTTGTCCCATAGATGAAGTGTAAATACCTCCCATTTTGTACTTGTTGTCTATGGCTTCTTCAATATCATAGTATGAAAGATTATCAACTAATAATTTATCATATTCTTCAGTATTAGTTTTAATAGTATTTTCAATTATCCTATTATGAACTTCATCATCATCATTGTTCATCTCAATGATATGCTTAATATTACAAATATACTTTAAATATTCATTATCATAATTATCGCGGTTACTTATCCAAAATACCTTTTGGGCTTTTCTGTCATTTATAATATCTACTAAATTATTATCAGTAAACCCTTTTAGAGCAGCTATAGGATAAACTAAAATACAATCAAATTCATCAGGTGTGTTATTTTGTGATTTTACTTGCATACTATCAACATATATAGTAAGCTTATTCATTTTTGTAGCTACCCCTGTTTTAATGTTAGAGCCTAATAAATACTTACCATTATTCATAGAATCAACTCTTAAAAGTACTTTAAAACTTTTGTCTAAAAGAGCTAAATAAGCTAAAATATTCATATGCTTCTCTTGTATATCTGTGCCAATCACCATACAATGTTTACTATAAGAATTCATAAATTCATTTAAACTTTTAATTACTTGGTCTTGGTTTCGCATTTTTTAATTCCCTCCCAAATTAATAATATCGTTACAACACATGTTATTGGAATAGAAACAATTAAACATGCTTTTAAACTAACATTTGAATTGTTACTATACCTACCTCCACCTTGTAACCATATCATTAAAATGTTTGATACTACAAATGTTCCAAAAGCACATCTCCATATTTCTTTTGCTTTTTCCTTCATAACGATATTCTCCTTTAATATCCATTTTTATTATTTCTTAATCAAAATTTTTAGATAATCTTTTTTCAATCCCTCTTAATAACTTTTGTTCTTTTTCTGTTAATGTATCCTTATTTATCAATTCTTCTTTTTTCTTAGCCATAACAATATTTTCTTTTAGATATTCTTCTCTTGCCAGTTTAACATAAACATCAACAATCAATAATATTAGTGAAATTGAAACAAAATAGCCTAGAAAACTTTCTATAGAGTAAATTGGAAGGAATTTAAATATCCAGCATATAGTCGCTATCCATGCTCCACAAATAACAAGTGCTCTATATTTATTTGAGGTAGACAGTATCCAACCTCCAGTAATAAATATACCCAAGCATGCAAATTTAAGTATTACCCACAATAATTCCAACATTATACCCCCTTATTTTAGACAAAGCTTTTATTAACTTATTCAGTACTTACAATTATACCATATTAATATGACAATTTTTACGATATTTATTAGATGTGGTATTTGTTTACATAGAAGGGAAAGAGAAAATTATGTTGAATACTGTATGTAAAAGTAAATTAAAAATAAATTACTGAAAGGAGAAAATTTATGAATAATAAAAAAACTATGAAAGTTATTATTATAGTTACGATGCTAATATTCAGTTCAATATTAATATTAGCATTGTCTAATCGTTATCAATATATTAATGGAAAAGTATTTGATAAATTAACTGGTAATGTAAAAGATATAGTCATTATTAATCCTTCAGAAAATGATAAAACAATACCATTGGAGTATATACAAAGAGCAGAGCAATATCAAAAAGATGTTAATGCAGGGATAGTTGATAATGCAAGTAAATATGATATTGAAAGAATTAAAAATGGTTTAAAACCTATAGGTAAATATAAGAATAAGACAGATGAACCTGCATGGATTTCTGGTGATTATTAAAAATATAATTTAAACAAAAGTTTCATGTCATAATGTTCTTAAAATACTAAATAGATACCCTTACAAGGGTTCCTTCTAATTATGCTACAATATCAACATCTTTCTTAAGCAAAGCCTAAATATAAAGGAGAAGTGTTTATGAAACCATTGCCACTACCTGAAAAGTTTTTTTTAGAAGAGCCATTATATGTTACTTATGAAATTGATAATACAAAATTAGAAAGTATTACTGATATTATTTTTTATAATAAAACTTTAGATATGTTTTGCCCTAAATGTAAGAGTGTGAGTACCTTTAGGGGCGAGAATAGAAGCTCTATTACATCTAGAAATTATTATAATTCTATAGCATCTCCTGGTTCACTTTCTACACCTACAAATAGTTTTATAGCATATGAGTACCTTCTAGATATAAAGTATTATTTGGTTACTCTTTCATGTTCAAGAGATATGACTCACAAAGTTATATATAATATTATTATGGAAAATAATAAATTAATAAAAATTGGTCAATATCCTTCTCAATATGATATAAAAATAGATGATATAAAAAAATATAAAGGAGTACTTGAACCACAGTATCTAAATGAATTAGGAAAGGCAATTAGTTTAGCTTGTAGTGGAATAGGAGTAGGGTCATTTGTCTATTTACGAAGAATATTCGAAAAGTTAATCAATGAAGCACATGAAATCGCTAAAAGGAATAATGAATTTAATGAAGAGGAATATCAAGGAAAAAGAATAGATGAAAAAATCCAATTATTGAAAGTGTACTTACCTAGTTTTCTTACTGAGAATTATAGAGTTTACTCAATTTTAAGTAAAGGGATTCACCAACTAAGTGAAGATGAATGTTTAGAACACTATGAATTATTGAAATGCTGTATAGAATTAATTTTAGATGAAAAATTAGAAATGGCTATTAAACAGAAAAAAAAAGAAAATGCTAATAAGTCAATACCAAAGATATATGAAAACATAAAAGAACTAAACTGCTACCGCAGTGGCACTGTAACCCCAAATTTAATTCAACAATGAAAAACTGATGTTAAAAGTTAGCATCAGTTTTTTTATACAAAAAATAATAAAGTAGATGTCCAAATCTGAT
>JBEQBT010000042.1:0-18228 GCA_041639705.1 Clostridiaceae bacterium
ACAGAGCAATCCTTTGCTTGTGCTTACTTTATATACAGCCCTCTGTTTTATAGTATCTTTAAATTTTATATTTTCAATATCATATACATCCATACTATATTTAGATAATACATTTTCCTTTATTTCTTGAAGAGGCATAAAATCATTACCTGCAGCACCTTCTGAAATTTCCATTTAATCACCTCAAAATACTTGCTATAAAATTATATGAAATATAAAAAGACAATATACTTATGATTATATTAAAAAGATTTTATGATATTTGAATAAAAATTGTAAAATAATGATAAAATGATTAATACCATGCTAAAAAGCTAGGGCATTTTTATAATGAAATTATTTATTGACTAAAAGAAGGGATATTTGATTTTTTGTTGTATATATAAAATATATTATGATTTTAAAAATAGATAAAAATGCGGTGGATAAGAATGAAGATTAGAGAAGAATTTGAATTGTTAGAGGAAAAATATTTATCATCTATGGCAACATTGAGTAAAAATTCGCGAGGTAGATTAAGAGTTGAAGAAAAATGCGACATAAGAACAGATTTTCAAAGAGATAGGGATAGAATAATTCATTCAAAATCATTTAGAAGATTAAAACACAAGACCCAGGTTTTTATATCACCTGAGGGAGATCATTATAGAACAAGGCTTACCCATACTCTTGAAGTCTCTCAGATTGCACGAACCATTTCCAAAGCTATTCGTTTAAATGATGAACTTACTGAGGCAATAGCTCTTGGACATGATTTAGGTCACACTCCATTTGGCCATTCAGGAGAAAAACTCTTAAATGAAATTACTCCAAGTGGTTTTAAGCACAATCAGCAAAGCCTTAGGGTAGTGGATATTTTAGAAAAGGGAGTTGGTTTAAATTTAACCAATGAAGTAAGAAATGGGATACTATGCCATTCCGGAGAACTTATCCCAGAAGCAAATGAAGGTAAGGTAGTAAAGCTTGCAGATAAAATTGCATATATAAATCATGATATTGATGATTCATTAAGAGCAGGTATTATTTCAATTGATGATTTGCCTAAAGAATGTACAAAGATTTTAGGTACTGCACATTCTGAGAGAATAAATAGGATGATTACCTCTGTAATATATCATGCTATTGATTATGGAGAAATAAGCTTACCAGGTGAAGTAGGGGAAGCCACATGGGCACTTCGTAAATTTATGTTTTCAAATGTATATATTGGTTCTGACGCAAAAAAAGAAGAGGAAAAGGCAATAAACTGCTTAAGGCAATTATATTATCATTTTATTGAGAAGCCACAAAATATGCCAGATGAATATATAAAAAGAATTAATATCATGGGAATTGAAAGAGTTGTATGTGATTATATAGCTGGTATGACAGATACTTATGCAATGTCAGAATATGTTAATATATTTATACCATCATCATGGAATAAGATATATTAAACATTTCATCAAAAAAGAAGGAATTAAAAATTTTATGTCGAATAATAATAATTTGTGCTTTAAAAATAAATTGTTATAGTTCACAAAATGTATATATTTATTTGATAGATTTTTAAATTCATAAAGAAGGAATTCTAAATAATATGTAGAAAATAATAATAATAAGCGTGTTATATATAATGCAATAAAAAAATTTAAAATTAATGTATTTAATGCATTATATGAATAAAGGAAATATTATAAATAAATGATTTTCTAAACGAAAATCATCAATTTATAATATACAGGTGATAATATGGGACGAATTTCTGAGGAAAATATCGAAAAAATCATAGAAAGCAATGACATTCTTGAGGTTATTTCAGAATTTGTTCCGCTTAAAAGAGCTGGTAGAGGATATATGGGAGTTTGTCCATTTCATAATGATAAGGGACCCTCAATGAGTGTTTCTCAAGAAAAACAACTCTACCACTGTTTTGGATGTGGTGCTTCAGGAAATATAGTTGGATTTATAATGAAAATTAGAAATTTAGATTATATTGATGCAATCAAGTATCTTGGAGAAAGAGCAGGAATAAAAATTGAAGATGAAATCCAAGATCCACAAAAACTAAAATATGAAGCCCTAAGAAATGATTTATTCCAAATTAATATTGAAGCAGCAAGATATTTTCTTTCAAATCTATTTAATATTAGGAGAGCACTAGAATATTTTGAGAAGAGAGGAATCGAAGAAAGAACAATAAAAAAATTTGGATTAGGTTATAGTTTGGACAGTTATGAAGGACTTTATAAATATTTAAAAAATAAAGGTTTTAAAGAAGAATTTATTTTAAAAGCTGGACTTATCTCAAAGAAAGAGAATAGGGTTTATGACAGGTTCAGAAATAGAGTAATGTTTCCTGTGTATGACATTAAAACAAAAATTATTGGCTTTGGAGGGCGTGTATTAGATAATTCAAAGCCAAAGTATCTAAATTCACCAGAAACACCCGTATTTTTTAAAGGAACTAATCTTTATGGATTGAATTTTGTTATAAAATCCGGACTTCCTGAATACATAATTGTTGTGGAAGGGTATATGGATTGTATTTCATTACATCAACATGGGGTAACAAATACAGTTGCATCCTTAGGTACTGCACTTACAATAGAGCAAGCTAAACTCCTAAAAAGGTATTGTAAAAATATATTTATTTGCTATGATTCAGATGCAGCTGGTCAGGCAGCAACTCTTAGAGGGTTAGATATACTTGCTCAGGTAGGATGTGAAGTGAAAATAATTACAATTCCTAGTGGTAAGGACCCAGATGAATTTATTAAGAATTTTGGTGTAGATGAGTTTAAAAAACTTATAGATATTGCACTTCCTGTTAGTGAATATAGAATACAAATGACAAGGAATGGGAAAAATTTAAAGGATGCTAAGCAAAAAAGTATTTTTGTAAATGAATCTGCAAAAATTTTAAGCACTTTAGAAAATGAAATTGAAATACAAGCTTATGCTTCCAAAATTTCAGATGAAACTGGTATTAATATCAAGATTATTCTTGATGAGATCAAAAAAATTCAAAGATCTAAAAATTCAAACCAGAATAATAAAACAAATAATAGAAATAATAATACGAGTGGAAATATTTACAACCTGGAGCCTGCTTATAAAAAAGCTGAAAGATGGCTACTTCAAATGGCATTAACTAATAACGACTATTTCAAATATATTATGAATAAGATAGATTTAGATGATTTTATTACTGAATCCCTAAAAATAGCAGCAGAATTTATATTTAAAGTATTAGATTCTGGAGAAGAGGTTGTGCCAGCAGAACTGCTCTTAAAGTTTACTGAGCAGCAAGATATTACCGATATATCATCAGTTTTCGAGATTTCAGAAAAAATAGATGATCCAACTAAGTTAATTGATGATTGTATTAAAACAATAAATAAATACAATATAGAAAGCAAAATAAATGAACTTACAATTAAAATAAAGAGTCATGAAGAAAAAAATGAAGTGGTAGAATCTGCAATTTTATCATGTGAATTAATTAAACTTCAAAAACAGTTTAACTTACTGTAAAGCTTCGAGAGGAGGTTGTGTAATTGAAGAAAGAAGCTCTAAATAATAACAATAACAATAATGATAATAATGACAACAATAATAATGCTACAAAAATGACAATTGTAAAACAGCTTATCGATCAGGGAAAAAAATCAGGTTTTTTAACATATAAAGAGATTACAGATGCACTTGAAACTGTAGAGCTTATACCCGAACAAATTGAAAAGATATATGAAATATTGGAATCCATGGGTATTGAAGTAATTGAAGATAATGAAGATTTCAATTCTGATCAATTATCTGAAGAAGATTTGGATATTTCAGTTCCTGAGGGAATTAGTATCGATGACCCTGTAAGAATGTATTTAAAGGAAATTGGAAAGGTTCCTCTTTTATCAGCTGAGGAGGAAATGAATCTTGCTAAAAGAATAGAAAATGATGATCAAGAGGCCAAAAAAAAGCTTGCAGAAGCAAATTTAAGACTTGTTGTTAGTATAGCAAAGAGGTATGTTGGCAGAGGAATGCTTTTTCTTGATTTAATACAAGAGGGAAATCTTGGACTTTTAAAAGCAGTTGAGAAATTTGATTATAGAAAAGGATTTAAGTTTTCAACCTATGCTACCTGGTGGATTAGGCAAGCGATTACAAGAGCTATTGCAGACCAGGCAAGAACTATTAGAATTCCAGTACACATGGTTGAAACAATAAATAAATTGATTAGAGTTTCCAGACAACTTTTGCAAGAATTAGGAAGAGAACCTGCACCTGAAGAAGTTGCAAAAGAAATGGAAATGGAAGTTGACAAGGTTAGAGAAATAATGAAGATAGCTCAAGAACCTGTTTCCTTAGAAACTCCAATAGGTGAAGAAGAAGATAGTCATCTTGGAGATTTTATCCCGGATGATGATGCACCAGCTCCTGCTGAGGCAGCTGCATACACAATGTTAAAGGAACAGCTTATGGATGTACTTGATACTTTAACTCCAAGAGAGGAAAAGGTGTTAAGATTAAGATTTGGTCTAGATGACGGACGTGCACGAACCTTAGAAGAAGTGGGAAAAGAATTTAAAGTAACTAGGGAAAGAATAAGACAAATAGAAGCTAAGGCTTTAAGAAAGCTAAGGCATCCTAGTAGAAGTAAAAAGCTTAAGGATTATCTAGATTAAACCTACGCTGCCTAGTGTAGGTTTTTTCTTTAACAATTAATTATAATTAAAGAATAGAAAATTGGTTTCTGTCATTGTTATGTAAGTATGGTTCTATTCTCTGTCATCCTGAGCGTAGGGTTAGATCTTTTCTAGTGGTTCCTATAAGATCCTTCACTTCGTTCAGGATGACAAATAGTCTTTCATAGCAATGATAATGAAAGATGGCAAGTATAATTTTTGGTGATAATGTAAAAACATATTAGTTTAGGAGAATTTGTATGAACCTTTCAAAAAGATTAATTCATATCATTAATATGATTCCCAAATGTAATTGCCTTGCAGATATTGGTACTGACCACGGTTTTATACCTATATATTCAATAATAAATAATATCGCATCTCATGCAATCGCTAGTGATATTAATAAGGGACCAATTCGTATTGCTGAAATTAATATAAATAAGCATAATCTAACAAATAAAATTCAAACAAGAGTTGGACCTGGTCTATCAACTTTAGGAAATAATGAAGCTGATGCAATAGTTATTGCAGGAATGGGTGGTATACTTATTTCTGACATAATACAATCTCACATTCATATCGCTAGAGCTGCTAACTGGTTAATTCTTCAACCAGTGCAAAATCCTGAGGTTTTAAGAAGATTTTTATTAGAAGCTGGATTTAATATTGTTGACGAGGATATTGTTAAAGATGAGAATAAGTATTATCATATAATTAAGGCGGAAAATAAGCCATCACAAAAATATACAAATGAAGCTTATTATTATACTGGTACAAAACTGATTGAAAAGGGGAACCCCCTTATTAAGGAATATATAATCTATAAAATTGAATCTTTCAATAATATTTTAAATAATCTATCACCTATTGAGCAGAGTTCAAGGTATGAAGAACTTGTTTCTTTAAGGAAAGATTTTGAGGAAGTATTAAAGAGTATTTAGTGGCAGGTTTCATTAGAGTATAGATCCTATCTTCTATACTCTTTTTTATAAAATTGATGCAAAGAGGTGAAATAATGGATAGCGAATTGATTTATGCCATTTCAGAAATAGACAAAGAAGCTCTCATATTAGAAAGGGAAATAAATAAAAAAACTGTTCCACAAAAACTATCTACATTAAGAGATGATTATACTGAAGTTAAAAATGAATATGAGGCTCTGATCTCAAAGTATGAAAAAAATTCTAAAACAATAATTGATTTAACAGCAAAGAATGAGTCTTTGGTAATAGAATCAAAGGAAATGGAAGATAAACTGTATATTTCAAGTAATATCAAATCTATTGATATAATTCAGCATACATTAGATAGATTGAATAATGAAATACAGAATAATGAAAATGCAATTTATATTCATCTTGAAGAACAGGAAAAAGATAAAAAAAGTAAAATTGAATTTAGAAATAAACTTAATGAGTTAAGTAAATTACACAATTCTATGAAAAATGAATACCAAGAACATATCACATCTCTAAAGGAATCAATTTCAAAGTTAAAGGAAAAAAGAATGTCTATTATCTCAAAATTAGATATAAAAATTGTAAATGAATATGAGTCTATAAGAAAAAGCAAGGGTTATGGCATGAGCCTACTAAAGGGGGAAATATGTACTGGTTGCGGAATGAGTGTACCTTATATTATAATAAATGATGCAAAGAAACATACCATAATGCAGAATTGTCCGAACTGTGGCAGATTTATATATATTAAGGATTAGTTGAACTTAACATATATTGGACCTTTACATTATGTATTAAATATGATATTATAAGTTCCTAGGTTAATTACAATATTGGACAATGTGAAATCTAAATATTATATAATAATATATAAAATTATATTGAGTAAGTCAGATGATCGCTGCCCCGCTTGGGGGAGAGGAAAGTCCGAGCTCCATAGGGCAAGGGTGCCGGGTAACCCCCGGTGAAGGTGACTTCAAGGAAAGTGCAACAGAGATATACCGCTAACCAGTTCTTTTTAAGAACCAGGAGCAAGGATGGAAAGGTGAGGTAAGAGCTCACCAGCATGCTGGCGACAGTGTGGCTATGTAAACCCCATCTGGAGCAAGACCGAATAGAGGAGCGTTTTTATGCCGGCCCGGCATGCTCCCGGGTAGTGTCGCTTGAGCTGTCTGGTAACAGCCAGCCTAGATAGATGATTGTCAAATACAGAACTCGGCTTATAGACTTACTCAGTACAGCAAATTACACCACATCTAATGTGGTGTTTTTTTTATAGGATTTAATAAGTGGGTAAGGGCAAAAAATCTTACCCTTTTCATTTATAAAAAATAATAAATTTGTACTTTAAGTGAAAATATTGTTATAATTTAATATATGATTAAAAGTAAAGTCAAATTATGCAATAATCTATGAAATATCCATAGGGGGGAGTACTTATGCTATATACTGGTAAGACAGTTGATGAAGCCCTTATAAATGCTGAAAAGGATACTGGACGTGATAGAAATAGTTTTATTTTTACTGTCAGCGAAAGAAAGAATGGTTTGTTTGGTAGTAAAGAAATAGTTATTGATGTACAAGGATTTAAACAAAATGGGGAAATTGAAATTAGAAATGGTAAGGTTTTTTATCATTCTGGAGATATTAACCCCTCAATTACCTCTGGTGATAATATTCTTGTTAAAGTAAATAATAACATTGTACTCTCAAAAACATTTATTAAAGAGGATGATACTGTTGTTATTGAACCACTAAATACTTATTCAAACAAAACAATTAACATTGAAGTTTCTGATGATAAGCTTTATGCATATCTAGAAATCGTATATACACCCAAAAGAGAATTTAATATACTGGACACGGATGCTGCTTCTGAAATAATTGTACAAGCAAAATGTATAAAGGAAAAGTATCCAGAACCTTATTTAAAAAAAGATATAGAGGAACTACTTAACTTGAATAAAATAAAATACGGTATTAAGTGGGAAAACCTATCTGTGATTTTAAAAGGAGGGAAATATTGCATCGCCCAGGGATTACCCCCTAAAGATCCTAGAGATGATTCTATAAAATATCTATATAACAGCAGTTCAGAGAAAAAGCCTGTAGAAATAAACGGAAAGGTCGATTATTTAAGTATAGGTACAGTTGACAGTGTAGAAGCTGGAACCATAATAGCTATCCGTGAAGAGGGAGAAGATGGAACCCCAGGTTATGATGTATATGGTAGTATAATACAAGCTGCGAAAAAAAAGACATATAAATTTAAAAAGGGACCTGGAAGCGAAATATTAGATGATGGGAAACGTGTTATAGCATCTGTTAAAGGAATGGTTTCAGTTAAGAATGATATAATATGTGTATTCCCTACACATAACATAAATGGAGATGTGGATATAAAGACTGGAAATATTCAGTTTGACGGAGATGTTGTAGTAAAAGGGAATGTAAGGGAAGGTTTAAAAATCAATGCAGGAAACGATGTTACTATTTATGGGAATGTTGCTGAGGCTAACATTTCCAGCGGTGGAAATATCCGAATTGAAAAAAATGTTATATCTAGTGTATTAAAAGCAGGAGATAAACAAATAAATGACCTAAGAACTATTCAATATATAAAAGCTTACTGTGATTTTATAAATAATATTATTAATGCTTATTATGAATTCAATAAACTAGGAAAAATATCTTCTAGTGCAAATGTTGGAACTATATTAAAAGTATTATTACAATCTAAATATAAACATTGTAAAGACCAGATAATAGAAGGTATAGATTTTATATCAAAAAATCGAATTAGAGAAGACATGAAAAATCTGTGGGATGATGGTATAAAATTGTACAGATTAATCGAAGATGGAGAATTAACTGACATAAAATATGCAATTACAATTAGTCATTTATATAATGATTTTATTAGTAAACATGATATTATTTCGACGCCAGCTGACGTAATGATAGGTTATTCTCAAAATTCTAGTATATATGCAACGAATAATGTAGAAGTCAGAGGAAAAGGTTGCTATAATACTAGTATAATTGCTCAAAATAAGGTTATTTTTACTGGATTTCCAGGAATCATACGTGGTGGACAAATTAGTGGAGCAAAAGGGATTATTGCAAAGGAAGTTGGTTCAAATGCAGGAGTTATAACCTTTTTAAAAACTGCTAAGGATGGAACAATAGAGGCAAATGTTGTATATCAAAATACAGTGTTATGCCTTGGTGAACAATCCTATAGAATTGATAATCCTGCAAAAGCTCTTAAGGCTTACATAGAAAAGGGCGAAATAATTGTTGAAAAATTTAAATTGTAATAAGAGGTGGAATTATGATATCTAATAAAAAAATTCTTGTTTTCAAAATTGCTGGTGAGGAATTTGCAGCAGATATAATGCAAGTAGAAAGAATTCTTGGATTTTCAGAACCAACAAAGGTTCCTGAAGCTCCAGTGTTTGTAAAGGGTGTTATCAAATATCAAGGCAAAATAATACCAGTAATTGACTTAAATATAAGACTTCATATGGAAAAAACTAATTTAAGCAATGATTCAAAAATTATTATTGTAAAGCACAATGAAATGAGCATTGGTTTAATTGTAGATATGGTATCTGAGGTTGTAGATATAGTTGATGATGATATAGATAATGCTCCAGATATCGTAAAAGGAATATCAAACAAATATATAATGGGTATGATTAAGTTAGATGAAAGAATAATAATACTTCTTGATACAGAAAAAATATTAACAATAGATCAGGTAAATGAACTTAGTTTATTGTCATAATAGTAAGAGGAGATAGTATGGAGGAAAAAGAAGTAAAAGTTGGAATTGGAGATTTAAATGTAGTTTTACCACCTGATAAACTAATAACTCTAGGATTGGGGTCATGTGTAGGTATAGCAATTATTGATAGTATTAATAAAATAGCTGGACTTGCTCATATTATGCTTCCTGATAGCACAAGCTTCACAAACCAGAATAACCCCATGAAATTTGCAGATCTTGCAATTCCAATACTTGTAAATAAAATGGAGAAGGCAGGGGCAAATAGAAGGATTCTAAAGGCTAAAATTGCAGGTGGTGCAAGTATGTTTTCATTTCCAGAAAAAAATCCACTTATGGATATTGGTGGCAGAAATGGAATAGCTGTTAAGGCCGTACTTCAAAAATTAAATATACCTATTGTATCTGAAGATCTTGGGGGAAATTCAGGAAGAACAATGATAGTAGAAGCAATAAATGGTAAGGTTTTTATTAGAACTGTAGGAAAGGGGATAAAAGAATTTTAATATGAATGAAAAGATTAGGGTACTCGTAGTAGATGATTCAGCTTTTATGAGAAAAATGATTTCTGATATGTTAAGCGGTCAATCAGACATAGAAGTAATTGATACAGCCCGAGATGGAGAAGCAGCTATATTGAAAACTGCAGCCCTTAAACCAGATGTTATTACTTTAGATGTGGAAATGCCAAAAATAAATGGCCTTGAAGCTTTAAAGGAAATAAAGAAAATAAGCACGGCACAGGTTATTATGTTAAGCAGTCTTACCTCAGAGGGTTCAAACATAACAATAGAAGCACTTCATTCTGGTGCCTTTGATTTTATACAGAAGCCTTCTGGAGCAATTTCACTAGATATTGATAAGATTAAGGATGATTTGATTGAAAAAGTAAGATATTCAAAATCATATAAGATAAAATTGCAGAATATTAAACCTAAAACTCAATATACAACAAAAACCCAGAATATTATTAAAACACCAGAATACAAAATAACTAATGACAAAATTGAGGCTGTTGTTATAGGCGCATCCACAGGTGGTCCAAGAGTATTATATGAATTGATTACAAAATTGCCATATGATTTAAACATTCCAGTTTTTGTAGTACAACATATGCCTGCCGGATTTACAAAAGCATTTGCTGAAAGAATAAATAAAAACACTGGGTTAACAGTTTTAGAAGCAGCTGACGGAGACTTGATTCAACCTAATAAGGTTTATATTGCACCTGGAGGCTACCACATGTTTGTTAATAGAAACAACATAAGGCTTGACTTATCACCTACAATTCATGGGGTAAGGCCTGCAGTAGATAAGCTTTTCATATCAGCAGCTGATAGCTACAAAGGAAAACTTGTAGCATGTATACTTACTGGTATGGGTAGGGATGGTGCAGAAGGAATCAAAGTAATAAAAAACCTTGGTGGATATACAATTGCTCAAGATGAAGATAGCTCAACAATATACGGAATGCCAAGGGCTGCATTTGAAACAGGGTGCATTGATATAGTTCTGCCCGAGAACAAAATACCTCAAGAAATAACTAGAGCTGTTAAGAGGATGTGATAATATGGAATTAACTAAACTAGATTCATTTGTTCTAAAGGAATATGGTATCAATTTATCAGCATACAAGTCAAAACAGCTTGTTAGAAGAATAGAAAGCTTTATTAATAGATGTGGAGTATCGGGAGAAACTGAGTTTATTAATCTTCTTAAAAATGATATGCAGCTTAGCAAAAAATTTCAAGATCATTTGACCATAAATGTTTCAGAGTTTTTTAGAAATCGAGAAATGTTTTATGATTTAGAACAAAAGATCAAAGAAAACCTACACCCTGAAAAAAATACAATTAAAATATGGAGTGCTGCTTGCTCTAATGGCTCAGAACCATATACTTTAGCTATTATAATGGACAGGCTTACTCCTGGTAAAAAGCATAATATAATAGCTACTGATATTGATTCAACAATTTTAAATACTGCAAAAGCAGGAGTTTATATTAAGAACGATATTAAAAATGTTGACCCAATGCTCTTAAATAAGTATTTTACTAATATAGGTGAAGTTTTTTCAATAAAGGACGAAATAAAAAATAGAGTCGTTTTTAGAAAGCATGACCTTATACTTGATAAATATGATAATGCTTTTGATTTAATTGTTTGTAGAAATGTGGTTATTTATTTTACATTGGAAGCGAAAAATCAAGTATACAAAAAGTTTTATGAGGCCATGAAGCCTGGAGCTCTTTTATTTGTTGGTGCTACAGAAAGTATTTATAATTATCGTGAGCTTGGTTTTGAAAAGGCTTCCACCTTTATTTATAGAAAAGCAGGAGGTAATTAATATGGATATGTCCCAATATCTAAATATGTTTCTTGAAGAATCTCTTGAAAATCTTGAAGTTTTAAATTCAAGTATATTAGAACTTGAAAATAATCCTGAAGACAAAGAAACTATCAATTCAATATTCAGGGTTGCACATACACTAAAAGGAATGTCTGCAAGTATGGGATTTACAGATATTGCTGATTTAACACATAACATGGAAAATGTTCTTGAAAAGTTTAAAACTGATAAGCTTAAGATTACAAGTGCTGTAATTACAATATTGTTTAAGTGTTTGGATATGCTAGAATTAATGATTGACAATGTAAAACAGGGCAAGGATGAAAGGGTAAATACTGATGAAATAATTGATATGTTAAAAAATATTGGTAATGGGAATATGGAAGAAACAAGCAAAGTAGAAGCGACGGAAGTTAAACCTAATATGGAATTAAATGTTTATGATATAAACGTTATCAAACAGGCTTACCAAAGAGGTTATAAGGTTTTCTCTGTTACTGTTGAACTTTATGAAAATACATTACTAAAATCTGCTAGGGCATATTTGGTTCATAAAACTGTTGAAGAATTAGGAGAAATAATAAAAACAAATCCAACTGTAGAAGATTTAGAACAGGAAAAGTTTGAAAATACATTTAGTATTATGGTTATAACCCAAAGGAACCTAAATGATGTTAAGTCTGCAATAGATAAAATTTCTGAAATAAAAAATGTAAATGTAATAGAAGTGCTTTTAAATGATAATACAGCTGAACAAAGAATACATACAAATGTTCAAAGTACAAATGAACAAAAGACAGAGGAAGAGAAAAATACAAAAAAAGTGCATCAGTCAGTTAGGGTTGATTTGGAAAGACTAGATATGCTTATGACTTTAGTTGGGGAACTTGTAATTCACAGAACAAGATTAGAGCAATTAACAAACATCCATAAGCTTGGAGATTTAAATGAAACATTAGAACAAGTTGGAAGAATCTCATCGGACCTGCAGGATCTAGTAATGAAGGTTAGAATGCTTCCAGTAGAAAGGGTATTCAATAGATTCCCAAGAATGGTAAGAGATTTAGCCCATGAATTAAATAAAGATATTGATTTAATTATTGAAGGAGAAACAACAGAGCTTGATAGAACAGTAATTGAAGAAATCGGTGAACCTTTAGTTCATCTAATTAGAAATGCTGCTGATCATGGACTTGAATCTCCAGAAGAAAGAATTAGAAATGGAAAGAGTTCAAAGGGAACAATAAAATTAATTGCTTATCAAGAGGGTAACAAAGCTGTAATTAAAGTTGAAGATGATGGTAAGGGATTGGACATTGAAAAAATAAGGAAAAAGGCTAATAACAGTGGAATTGATACAGAAGGCATGTCAAATGGGGATATAAAGAATCTCATATTTATGCAAGGCTTCAGTACAAGTGATGAGGTTACTGATGTATCAGGACGTGGAGTTGGTATGGATGTTGTAAAAACTAAAATATCAACATTAGGTGGAACAATTGATGTGGTTAGTGAAATTGGAAAGGGAACTGCAGTTATTGTAAGGCTTCCCCTAACACTCTCAATAATTCAAGCATTGCTTGTAAATGTTGGAGAAGATACTTTTGCTATCTCCCTAGGCTTTGTAGATAAAATTATAAATATTAATACTGATGATATAAGAACAACTAATAACAAGGAAATTATATTATACAGGAACAATGTTATACCAATAGTTAGAGCAGCAAAAAAACTTAACATAAGTGAAAATGACAATAGGGATAAATTTGTAGTTATTGTAAACGTTGGAGAGAGAAAAATAGGTATTCTTGTTGATTCACTTTCCGGTCAACAGGAAATAGTAATAAAACCAGTTGGCAAAACACTTCAGAATCTTAAGGAATATGTTGGAGCCACAATACTTGGTGATGGACTGGTAACTCTAATTTTAGATGTTGCTGCATTAGTATGAGGTAGGTGATATTTTGGATAAGGAGTTAAGCGAAATACAGTTAGATGCTTTAAAAGAAGTAGGAAATATCGGAGCTGGCAATGCTGCAACTGCATTATCACAAATGTTAAATAAAAAAATTGACATGACTGTACCTGAAGTTGATATACTGCCCTATGATGAGATGATAAAAAGAATTGGAGCTGATGAGGATATAGTTGTGGCTGTTCTTTTAAATGCATATGGAGATGCACCTGGAAATTTGCTTTTTATAATGAATTATGAAAAGGCACAGGAATTCTCTAGAGTTCTTTTAAATGGCTTTGGTGATGTAACTGAAGATTTATATATCTCTGTATTTCAAGAGATAGGAAATATTTTAGGTAACTCTTATATAAATGCAATTAATAAATTAACAGAACTTAATCTTGTAACTTCAGTACCCTCAGTAGCAGTGGATATGCTAACAGCAGTACTAAGCTCTTCATTTATGTCTGCTGAACAGTTTGGTGATAACATACTTGCTATTGATACTAACTTTATTGATGACATTGATAAATTAGAATCTGGTGGTAACTTCTTTTATATTCCAAAACCAGGTTCACTAAATAAAATTCTTGCAAAACTAGGCTTATAATAAAGGGAGGTAATAAAATGCCAAAAGTATTAATTGTTGATGATGCTGCTTTTATGAGAATGATGATAAAGGACATATTAGTGAAAAACGGATTTGAAATATCAGGCGAAGCCCCAAATGGATTAAAAGCAATAGAGTTGTATAAGGCTGACAAGCCAGATGTTGTTACACTAGATATAACAATGCCAGAAATGGACGGAATTCAAGCATTAAAGGAAATACGAGCTTTCGATCCTAGTTCAAAGATTATTATGTGCTCAGCAATGGGGCAGCAAGCAATGGTTATGGAAGCTATAAAATCTGGTGCTAAGGACTTTATAGTAAAACCTTTCCAGTCAGAGAGGGTACTAGAAGCTATCAAGAAAGTTCTTGGATAGGAGGGGAATGTAAATGCAGATTGTAATATTTACATTGGGAAAAGAGAAATTTGCTTTAGAAACTCAGTTAATTAGTGGTATTGAAAAGGTCTTAAATATAACAAGAGTTCCTAATACAAAAGATTATATTCGTGGACTAGCAAATTTAAGAGGTAATATAATTACAATAATAGATTTGAAAAAATACTTAAAAATGGAAAACATAATGAATGAGGAAAATGTTATTATAATCCAATCTGGAGATGAAAGAATTGGACTAATGGTAGATAGTGTTCATGAAGTAGTTGAAGTAACTGATGATATGCTAGAAAAGTCAAATGATACTGATGAATATATTAAAGGAATAGTTAATTTTAAAGAATATATTGTTACTCTACTGGAGGGTGAAACATTATTAAGTAGGAGGGAATAAAATGAGTGAAGTATTATCACAAAATGAAATAGATGCCCTCCTAGCTGCTTTGTCTTCTGGAGAACTAGGAATTGAAGAGCAACAGGCAAACGAGGAAAAACATAGGGTTAGAAAATATGATTTCAAAAGACCAAATAAGTTTTCAAAGGAACATACTAGAACTCTTGAAATGGTTCACGATAATTTTTCTAGAATTGCTTCTAATTATCTAACAGCAAACTTGAGAACCTCTGTTCAGATAAATGTTAGTTCAATTGAACAAACAACCTTTGAAGAGTTTATACACTCTATACCGAATCCCACAATATTATTAACTTTTTATTTGGAGCCCTTTGAAGGATTGTTTATGTTTGAAACTGGACCTCAATTTGTTTTTCAATTAATTGATATTTTATTTGGTGGCCCAGGAAAATCTTCAATCAAGACCAGAGAGTTTACTGAAATTGAAAAAAATATTATGAAAAGAATTAATATGAAGCTTCTTGAAAACCTAAAAACAGCCTGGGAAGATATTATGGATGTTGAAGTAAAACTAGATAATCTTGAAACGAATCCAGTTTTGAACCAAGTTATAGCTCCTAATGAACCAGTAGAGCTTATAACTCTATCTGTTGACATAGGAAATAATCAAAGTTTTCTTAACATGTGTATACCTTATATATCTGTAGAAAAATTTATGGATAAGCTAGTTATACAGTATAGAACTAAGGTTTCATATAAGGAGGATAATGCGTTCAAAAAGACATTGGAGAAAGGTATTAATTCTGTTGAAATAGATGCACTAGTAGAGCTTGGGAAAAGTTATATAACTATAGAGGATTTTTTAAATCTATCTATTGGAGATTGTATAACCTTAAATAAAAAAACAAATGAGCCAATAAATATGTATATAGATAACAAACCATATTTTCATGTGTATCCAGGAACAATAGGAAAAAAGGTAGGAGTACAAATAAGCGAAATTATAGATAAGGATGTGGAAGAATATGAATAGTGGGCTGCTTTCACAAGAAGAGATAGATTCTCTTTTAAACGGAGTAAGTGAACCTAAGAGCTTAAGTGATAGTGATAAGGACCTCCTTGGTGAGATTGGCAATATTTCCATGGGATCTGCTTCAACAGCACTCTCAACTATAATTAGTAAAATGGTTAATATTACAACTCCTAAGGTGAGTCTAGTAACTCTTAATCAGGTAAAGAATGAATTCGATGTACCAAACATTGCACTTGAAGTTGAATATATAGAAGGCTTAACTGGAGCTAATCTTCTTGTCATAAAAATTACAGATGCTGTTGTTATTGCGGATCTAATGATGGGTGGAAATGGAGAAAAGGAAAGTGAGGAGTTAAGTGAAATTGAAATGAGTGCAGTTTCTGAGGCAATGAACCAGATGATTGGTTCTTCTGCTACATCACTTTCTACAATGTTGGGCTTTCCTATTAATATCTCTCCTCCAATAGCAAAATTGTGGGATGACAAAACTCAAAGTCTAGCCTCTAAGGTTAATGAAGATGATGAAATAGTAAAAATAGCATTTAAGCTAACTATTGATACATTAGTAGATAGTGAAATTATGCTTATATTACCAGTTAAAACTGCTAAATCAATAATTGAAAAGATGTCAATTGGTAATTCTGAGGATGATGAGGAAAATGAATTTGACATTGGGCCAATTAGTTCATCTAACACTATGTCTGAATACGGAAATCAAGATTATGGCATATATGACAATACATTTGCTGAGGAAGAGTTACCTCCTAAGAAAGAGGAAAAAAGACATCAGTCACCTCCAGCAAATGTTCAAAGTGCACAGTTTGCTCCACTTACTCAGTTAACTAATGGGGAAAAGCAGAATATCGAGTTGATACTAGATGTTCCCCTTGAAATATCTGTTGTACTAGGAAGAACTAAAAAAACAATTAAAGAAATTCTAGAGCTTGGCACAGGCTCCCTGGTTGAACTGGAAAGAATGACTGAAGAGCCTGTTGAAATTCTCGTAAATGGAAAAAAGGTAGCATTAGGTGAAGTTGTTGTAATTGATGAAAACTTTGGTGTAAGAATAACAAATATTATTAGTAATACCGAAAGAGTAAAAAGTCTGCATGGTAAATAACCACGCAGACTTTTTTTAAGGCTATGTTTAAGAATAGTTTTATATTGAGATACTGTAGTGATCGATGCCCACATCGACATGGCATTAGTTGTAATGACGATACGTGCATTAATAGCGTAAATCATGAATTCAGTTAGTACCCTAAGCCACTCTGGCTGCATTGTCATCCTGAACGCAGTGAAGGATCTTCTAACAATCTTACTAAAGTTTTGAAATTGTAGTACGATATATAATAAAAGAAAAGTATAAATTAAGCTAATGTGAGGTGTTATTATGAAAATTGGCTTTGAAATAAATAAAGTTATAAACACTTATAATCAAAATTCTAAGACAGCTAAGGTAAATGCTAAAACTCGTGATTTCAAAGATAAAATTGACATATCCCCTGAGGGAAGAGAAATATCTAAGTATGTAGAAATTGCAAATAATACAGAGTTAAAGAATAAAAGGGTAGATGAAATAAAATCACTTATGGATCAGAATAAATATGTGGTTGATACTAAAAAGCTTGCAGAAAGCATTTTAAAATATATAAAGGACAGTGATTCCTAATGGATATTAGCGACATTGTAAAAACCCATATAGAGGTTTTATCTGAATTAAATACCCTTCTTGATTATGAAAAGGAAGTATTAACCAAGGACGATGCACATGAACTTCCTGGAATAATTGAAAAAAAGAAATTAATAACCCAGAAAATAGCATTTGTAGAAAAAAAGAGACAAGAAATATATGGAACAAAAACTGCTGAGGAGCTTTCAAGTGATGGAATAATAGATCACAGTAAGGTAGATGAGCTTAAAAAGCTTACTGATGATATAAGAGAGAAAAATGAAACCAACCTTATACTAACCCGTCAATCAATTTATTACATCAGAATGATTACCTCAGCACTAAATCCAAATCAAAGAGTAGTTACCTACGGAAACAGCGGAAGCATTGATGATGGAGTATCCTCAAGCGTTTTCAACAGAAAGATTTAGGAGGCTTAT
>JBEQBT010000043.1:0-17482 GCA_041639705.1 Clostridiaceae bacterium
GGTTGCAGATATAGTAGAAACTCCTTACGGGAAAAGCATACCATGGGTTGATACAGAAGAAGTATTAGAAATGACTATGAAGGAAATAAAGAGCATGGATAAGGGATTTATTGCAGTGAATGTTCAAGAGACAGATCTTGCTGGACATGCACAGGACTCAGTAAAGTATGCAGAGAAGCTAGTTATAGTTGATAGATATGTTGGAAAAATAATGGATGAAATTTATGGCGATGATATTCTTATCATAATGGCGGATCATGGGAATGATCCAAATATAGGGCACAGCCATCATACAAGGGAACATGTTCCTATTCTTATATATAGTGAAAAAATGACTCATGGTTATATTGGCTGCAGAAACACACTATCAGATGTAGGAGCAACAGTATGTAAATATTTTGAATGCAGAGCACCGCAAAATGGTAGTCCATTTTTAAATAAAGTAATTATATAATTTTTTCAGGAAGGGGGGGTAAAATGATAAAAATTGTTGTTGGGGGAGCAATAGAAAAGAAGAAAGTAGCTGAATCAATTATAATGTGTGGGGGTGATAGGGTAGAAGTAAAAATAATGTCAGATATTGAAGCTGCAATGCAAGTGAAGACTGGAAAGGTTAATTATTATTTCGGAGCTTGTGCCACTGGAGGTGGAGGTGCCCTTGCTATGGCAATAGCCCTTTTAGGTGCCTCAAAATGTGCTACTGTATCAATGCCTGGGAAACCCCCAGAAGAATCTCATGTTGATGAGATGGTCAAACAAGGGAAGGTTGCATTTGGTTTTACAAGCGACCATATAGAAAAAGCAGTACCGTTTATTTTAAATTCTATATTTAAAAAGGAGGAATAAAAAGTGAAGTATATTATTATGTTCTTAACAGGTGCATTTGCTGCCATATTAGCTAACAGGGGAATTGCAGTATTTAACGATGCAGTTAGACCGATAATGCCTGAATACAGAGAGGGAAGAATAAAAAGAAGTGAACTTGCTGCAACTACTTTTGCTCTAAGTATTGGGCTGGTTATTGGCTTTGGTATTCCATTCTCTATTATGTCGCCAATAATACTTGTTCATTCAGTGTTCTTAGGTACAGATATAATAGGAACATTTTTTCCAGCAAAACCTATTGATAAATGGTACAAGGATAAAGAAAGTATGTTTGGAGTAATCCTATCCGGTATTAGCGGTGGTGTTTATGGTTTATTGCTTCTTATAGGATTACAATCCTTCGTTGATGCTATTAAACTTCTCCCTGTAAATGTATTTGATGGTATTGGAAGTCTTGGAGATCCTGTAATATTTGCTTTCGCTGCATTTCCTGCACTTGCTATTGCATATGAATATGGATTTAAAAAAGGATTGCTCAGCTTAGGACTCGTAGTTATAGTAAGACAAGTTATGGTATTGCTGGGTAACAATTCTCCCGATGGTATAGCTCTTCTTTCAGGACTAATTATATTATTCATATTTGCACTTACAGAAAAGAAGGATGGCGAAGAGAAGACCCAAATAGCTTCGTTATTTACTGATAGAGTAAGCAATATTAAAAAGAATATACCATATATTGCAATAATGGGTGGATTGTATGGTATAAGCACTAACATAGAACTGCTTATGGAAGGTCCTCAATCACTATTAGCAGTTAGCAAAGGGCTTAATGCGGATGCAATTAACATGACCATTGCTCGTGCATTATCATTCATACCATTAAAAGGTATAACATCTCTTGCAACTGGAACATTCGTTACAGATGGTTTTGGATTTGTTGCAACAGCTGGACTTTTATCTCCAAATGTAATTGTTGCAGCTGTAGCCGGTGCAGTTGTTATTTCCATAGAGGCTTTCAGCCTTGTACTAATAGCAAAATTCTTTGACAATTTTCCAGGGATCAGGAAGGCTGCTGATAATATGAGAAATGCAATGTCCAAGCTACTTGAGGTTGCTTTAATAGTAGGTTCAATGATAGCTGCAAACAAAATGTTCCCAGGTGTTGGATTTTTCATAGTTGCAGGTTTGTATCTACTTAATGAGACTAAGAAGAAACCAATTGTAAAGATTGCAGTAGGACCAATAGGTGCCATAGCTACTGGAATTATTGTAAATATACTTGCTGTAGTAGGACTTTATATACCACCAGTAGGATAAAAGGATAATAGAAGAGGTTGTCCTCGTAGAACATATGATTTTAGGGGACAACCTCTTCAATTCAATTGGTAAAACTAAAGTAGATTTTTAAAATTGAGATTCAAGGGACACTTGATA
This sequence comes from Clostridiaceae bacterium, assembly GCA_041639705.1. Classification (GTDB taxonomy): domain Bacteria; phylum Bacillota; class Clostridia; order Clostridiales; family Caloramatoraceae; genus JARDZI01. The sequence goes on from JBEQBT010000043.1 coordinate 2,260, forward strand.
TGAGTTTTGAATGTCATAATATATAACCCTCACATATAGTTGTATACTCCCCTTAAGGTAGATAGGTTAAAAAGTAAAATCTGTTTACCTTAAGGGGAGTTTTTTATTTTTATTAACATTAACCTTGTTTAAAGATGCTTATATATATCCTTCAGGAGCTGAAAAAATTTGAATCATGAGGATTAATAAAATAAGATTGTCACAAGAAATTATACAAATGTGAACAAATGTTAAGTTTGCACCATTCGCCTTATTTATTCAATATAATTATGATAACTAATAGTAACGCAGCATACCTGCTGGATTAGAAGAAAGGATGTTGGAATTATGAATAGTAAGGTAGAAGGCAGTACTTTAAGAAGTAAGCATTATGGATTTGCTATTTTGGTAGATTCCTGTTGTGATGTCCCGGTCGAATATATTAAAAAATACCCTATTTATGTAACACCACTTAGAATCAATTATAAAGAGGCATCATACAGAGATCGAGTTGAAATTTCTCCAGAAGAAATATATAAAAATTTGCATGTGGAAATTCCGACAACATCAGTACCAACTTATGGTGATGTACAAGAAGTATTTGGAAATATGGTTAAAGACGGATATAATAAAATTATAGCAATTAGTATTTCCAGCAATTTAAGTGGCACCTTTAACTTGACTCGATTAGTAAGTGATGAATTCAAAAAGGAAGGCATAGAGACATATGTATTTGATACAAAAAATATAGCTATCGGAAGTGGAATGTATGCAATGTCAGCTGCTAGGCATTTAGGAGAAGGAAAAAGTTACGAAGAGACTATAAAGCTATTAGAATCGGAGTATGGTAATTCAAAGGTTTTTTTCTGCGTGGAGACATTAGAATATTTAAGAAAAGGCGGTAGAATTGGCCGTGTTGCTTCGATACTTGGAGCTGCGCTGAATTTAAAACCAATTATCACATGTGGTGAAGATGGTACCTATATCATTGCAGGAAAAGAGCGTGGTTCAAAGCGGTGTATTGATAAAGCAATTATGTTGGTGAAAGAATTTGCAGCCATGGGAAAAGATGCTGAGATTGCAATTATGCATAGTGGTATTGTAGAAGGTTTAGAAGAGATCAAAGAAAAATTGGAACAGTTAGTTCCAAATTCTACAGTAAAATTAAGAGGACAGATAAGTCCCGTATTAGGTGTACACGTAGGACCGGGATTAATAGGAATTGTAATTTATTTGATGTCCTAAAGGATAACTATTATTTTAGATGATAAAGCATATATAGTAAAATAAATATAGATGTTATTGAAGTACAAAAGGTTAAATATTATATAGACAATTATGCGGGATGTGACACTTGATAAAGGCAAATATTGATAAAAGATAGGAGAGTATAAAATGGCACATATTCTGATATGCGATGATGATATGGCAGTTCACAGCTCCCTTGGCATCTATTTGGAAGCCGATAATTTTTCATATACAAGCGTATATGATGGAAAGGTAGCCTTGCAAAAGGCATTAGCTGGTAAGTTTGACCTTATTATTTTAGATATTATGATGCCATACTTATCGGGAATTGAGGTATGCAAAGAAATACGAAAAGTATCTAAAGTCCCCATTATTATGCTTACAGCAAAAGGAGAAGAAATTGACATTCTTCTTGGACTTGAACTGGGAGCTGATGATTACATTGTGAAACCTTTTAATCCAAGGGAAGTGATTGCAAGAGTTAAGACAGTACTTAGAAGATTAGAAGATATAAATGTAAGGAAGACAGCATCAATTATTAAATTCCATGACATTGAAGTTAATATTTCCAGCTATAAATTATTTTTAAATAATATTTCAATTAGTGCGACTCCAAAGGAAATAGAAATATTATTTATGCTGTTGTCTAATCCAGGAGTGACACTTTCAAGAGACGAAATATTAGATAAGATATGGGGTGCAGATTATACATATGTAGATAGGAGAACTATTGATACTCATATTAATAGAATTCGGTCCCATCTGCCAAGGAGTTATGCAGAACACATTAAATCTGTTTATGGGGTTGGATACAAATTTGAGGAAGAAATATGAAGGATAGACAGCAATATTTAAATGTAAAAAGCTCCTATGTAAAGATTATTTTTATAGCAATGATGGTTTTTATATTAATTTCAATGGGACTAACAATTGCATTGTATAGGTTTTATGGAAACTATATAGAAGGCAGGTTCTTCCTTACTAATCGAATAATTTTTGGGGTGAATACAGGAGTTCTTGGAGCCTTGTTTATTGCTTTAGTCGTTTTGCTTCCAATTGCTTCACTTGCATCCAAGAAAATGGCTAGCCCATTGGTTGAGATGAAAAAAGTTGCAATTGCTATGTCAGAGGGAGATTTTTCTATTCGTGCAAAGGGTAATTACAGTGGAGAAATGGGACAACTTGCTGTTACGTTAAATCAATTGGCAGCTGAGCTTTCTAAAACAATTAGTTCACTTACAATCGAAGGAAACTTGCTGAAGCAAATACTTAACTCCATGGGTGATGGGTTACTTGGATTTGATTTAAATCAAAAGGTCAATCTTAGAAACCGTGCTTTCGAAAAGATGTTTAATATAGAAAATGGCATAGAAGAATTGCAAAATGAAGTAAGTGAAGCAATACATAAAGTATCTTTGTTATCAATTGAAAATCAAAAAACAGAAATAGTAACATGTTTGTTCCAAGAAAAAAGCATTTTAATTTCAGCTTCTCCAATACGTTCTGAAGATAATAACATTGTTGGAACCGTACTTCTTTTTCATGATGTTACCGAAGCTATTCGGCTTGAACAAACTAGAAGGGATTATGTAGCAAATGTATCACATGAACTCCGTTCTCCATTGACATCTGTAAAAGGGTTGATTATTCCTCTAAAAGAGGGGATGGTAAAGGATGAAGAGAAGAAAAACCATTTTTATGAAATTATTTATAACGAAGTTGAAAGATTAAACAGATTGGTAAATGATTTGTTTGAATTATCAAGATTGCAGTCAAGACACAATCCCTTTGAAATGCAAACCGTTGATGTTTTAAATATACTATATGATCAGCAGGATAAATTTGAAATGCTAGCAGAAGAAAAAAACATAAGGATAATTGTAAAAAATAGTGAATACCCAATATATGCAAATGGGAATATCGATCGTATAGATCAAGTCTTGACCATTTTAATTGATAATGCACTGAAATTTGCTGGGTGGAACAGCACTATTACACAATCTGCTAAGAAGGAGCATGGGAAAACTATAATTTCTATACACAACACTGGGTCAAAAATTAAGCAAGAAGAATTGTCCCTAATATTTGATCGCTTTTATAAAGTAGATAAGGCACATACAGAGGAAGGCGCCGGCCTAGGATTATCTATAGCAAAGGAAGTAATTACTAGAATGAATGGAAACATTTATGCCAGAAGTGATGGAATAAATGAAACATCTTTTATTTTTGAGCTAGAGTCTGATGACTAAATTGAAAGGGAAATTCTTTGTACAATAATTCTCTATGCATTTCATAACTAGAGCCCCACTTCTTATCACAAAACAGGTAGAAAATCCCTAGGAGGACAATCTCATGAAAGAAAACAAATATGATGATGTAAAATTTTTTAGTCAATATAGCAAGATGACTCGCTCAATTAATGGACTAGAAGGTGCTGGAGAATGGCAAGTGTTTAAAAATATGATGCCAGATTTAAAGGGTAAGCGTGTTTTAGATTTAGGATGTGGTTTCGGATGGCATTGCCTGTATGCAGTTGAACAAGGCGCAAAGTCTGTAATTGGTATTGATATATCTGAAAGAATGTTAAATGAGGCACGGAAAAAGACAGAATCATCACTTGTTGAATATGTTCGAAAACCGATTGAGGACATTGACTATCTCCCTAATACATTTGATGTGGTTATCAGCTCTTTGGTTTTTCACTATATCGAATCATTTGGTGATATTTGCGACAAGGTTAATCATTGTCTTATAAGTGGGGGAGACTTTGTGTTCTCAGTTGAACACCCAATTTTTACTGCCTATGGAGGGCAGGATTGGTTTTATGATGGACAGGGCAATCGACTTCACTGGCCAGTTGATAAATATTTTATCGAAGGAATACGTAAAGCTAATTTTTTAGGCGAAGAAGTTATGAAATACCATAAAACATTGACAACTTATGTGAAGGGTCTTATCAAAGCTGGATTTGAGATAACAGGGCTTGTAGAGCCTGAACCCAATGAACACCTACTAAAAACCAATCCTAAAATGCTGGATGAATTGCGTCGACCTATGATGCTGCTTGTATCGGCAAGAAAAAGGTAATGAATTGAAACCCATATTTGAAGCAAAGTACATACTTAAGATCAGGGTTGAAACCTTTGTCGGACCTCATAAGTAACCGTCCCCTTTCATTACCCTTTCACCCCTTCAATATTTCCTCTTAAATTATTTGAACATAGTGAGCTGCTACCCACTGTTCATTAGCCTTGTTAACCAAATACCATTCAATATCTTCATTTTTACACTTTGCATATATGCTAAAAGGCTCATTTATACCCTTCCTTAATTTATTTCCAGTTTTTGCGGAATTACTGGGTTTACTGCATAAGTCTAATGTTGCAGTATTTTTTAGCATACCTTTTGCAATGGGCTGCAAATCATAGGTCATAATATTAATCATCTCACTTTCTTCTGGAAATTTCGGTCTCTTGCCTGCTCTCAGCTCTGTGCTGTTTAGCCCTTGAGTATATTGAAAGTGGGGCTTATCTATTATACTTTTCCAGTCTCCACCCCACTCAAGTCCCAGGCTTTTGCCAAGGGCTCCGATTTTATTCCATTGTCCCTGGTTATCCCAGACGGCTTTTCCATTAACTATAGGAACAACATCAAATGCCAAACCAAAACCATGTGCTCCTACAAGTGGAGTATTTGTGCTTCCTGGTACTTTTTCATATAAGTATCTTTGATATTCAGAATCCCTAAGGGTTGAGGTAACTATAATTTCTATTCCTTCACTTTTGCATAGTTCAATGAGTTTATAACATAAGCTTGCTACATAAGTATTAAGGTCAGATATTTTTCTACTATTTAACATTTATACCACCTCTTTCTATATTTTCTAATTTATAAATTCTCCTATAATATTATTGACTGCAGTCAGCTACTTTTGCAGCCATTTCAGATGATGCAAAATGCATAGACTTTTTTATATGCTTTTCAGTCATCTTTTCTCGATTTAATATATCCCAAATCTCATAATAAGGTGCTAGTTTGTACATTTCTTTTTTACTCCATCCATTTACTTTCCCTAGTTTATAGATTGTTAGTAGGTGAGAAGTTTATATATGAATTAAGTAACTGTCCCCTATTTGTTAAATTTCAACCATTTGCTTTGACAGAACTAAATTTTTTTTGATAGCAGGAAATTTTGCTGTCATTAGAGAATATTGGAATAAGGGTAGGTTTAGGTAAACTTGAGCATAAATATAAAATATTAATTACATACTATGAAAAATTTTAACAGAATTTTATAATACTGCATAAGCAAGGAGGGATAACATGCTTCAATTAGTGACAGATAGTTCGGCTGATTTGCCAAAGGAGTTATTGGACAAATACAATATTTCTGTGGTACCTCTGACTATAAGTATTAATGGAGTGGAATATTTAGATGGTGTAGATCTTACACCTCAGGAATTCTATGAAAAAATGTTTAATTCTAAGGAGTTGCCAAAGACCTCACAGCCATCACCAACAGTATTTGCAGAATGCTTTAAAAAACTAGCTGATAAAGGGCAAGTAATTTGCCTTACCATATCTTCTGGTTTAAGTGGTACCTATCAGTCAGCTTGTATTGGAAGAGATATATCAGGCGTAGATGTATCAGTTATTGATACATTGGCAGGTTCCCTAGGACATGGACTGCAGCTGATAGAAGCAGGCAAGCTTGCTGAGAAGGGGCTTTCAGCTGATAAGATAGTTGAATTTTTGGAGGAGTATAAAAAACGTTCAAATATATTAATTCTACTTGATACCCTCGAAAATATTGTTAAAGGCGGTCGCCTGAGCAAATTTCAAGGTTCAATTGCCAGGATACTTGATATAAGAGTTCTTCTTCATGGAGTGGAAGGAAAGGTTGAGATACTTGAGAAAATTCGGGGAAAGGGAAGGTTTCTTAATAGGGTATTAGAGGTAATTGGGGAAAGAAAAAAGGATTTTTCAGACACTGTATTTGGAATAACCCATATTGATAATTTTAAGGATGCTGAGTATCTTAGAGATGAAATTATTAAAAGGTACAAACCAAAGGATGTAATTATAAATTATATGGGTGCAACAATGGGAACCTATGCAGGTAAAGGCGGAATGATTGTATCCTTTTATTAGTTAAGCGGCAGATTAGGGGACACATACTTAATGTTTTTAAGTATTAGAAAGGTATACAGCCACATGATAAGAGATAAACCAAATTTTCTCTTATCATGTGGCTGTAACTATACCATCCTAATAAAATTTTTGAAACAATTGTTAATTGGGGTACCATTATTTTAGTTTATTTGATAGAATACATATTAGTAGATATGTTAACATGTTAATTGGAGGTATAATATATGGAATATAAAGTTGCAAAGTATTTTCAAATAGAACAGGATATAATAAATGCTATTAAGTCAGGTGATTTAAAGCCAGGTGACAAGGTGGATAGTGAATCTGTACTTAAGAAGAAATACAATGTTTCTACAATTACGGTTAGAAAAGCATTTAATGATTTAATAAACGAGGGTTATTTGATTGGTGTCCAGGGAGTGGGGACCTTTGTTGCAAAAAAACAAATGATTCGAGGATTGACTTCCATTAGTTTTAGTGATGAGCTGGTGCAGCAGGGTTACGAGATTGATATGAATGTGGATAAGATTGAGGAAATTGTAAACTCGAGTATTGCTGAAAAACTAGAAATACCACCGGATCAATCGATTATATGTGTTCGAAGAATAAGACTTGCAAATAGTGAGCCAATTGCCTATCAAAGTTCCTTTGTAGATAGTCGCATTCTTAACATTAATCAGGCAAAGAAGATATATGAAAATAAATCTTTTTATAAAACACTTGGAGAATATAAAATTGTTCCAGTATGGGCACATGAAAATTATTCTGTAAAAGAAATTAATGATAACAGAATTGCAAAGCTAATGAATATAAAAAAGAATACAGGTACATTTTTTGTAAAAAGAATAGCATTTAACGAATTTGATAAAATCATTGAATATGCAGAAACCTATTTTAATAAGGATTGGTATTCTGTTACTGTAAATATTAAAATTTAGTTTAATGAGCAAGTTGATTCACTTTAGGTGAAAAGACTTGTTTTTATTTTGACTTTTTTTACGATGTTTTTATATTATAGACATGCATTGTCATCCTGAACGCAGTGAAGGATCTTAAAGAATCTTGGGAAAAAGGATCCTTCACTACGTTCAGGATGACAACTAGACTTCTATTGCAATTATATCGTCAAGCAACTGGTTTATTTCCTTTGCAAATAAAAATGCTAAATTTCTTAAAAAATTATTTAAAATGCTTGCACAAATTTATTTGGAAAGGTATAATCAAATTATCTTAATATATTAACATATTAATATTACAACACCAGCGCTGATGGTATATAATATTGGATGCATTACAAATCTACCATTCATGTTTTCACTAGAGAGTTACTACAATGCACAGGTTTTGCTGTAACATGCTGAGAAAAGTTTACATTGAATAATCAATTCAATTTCGAATCTGTATATTTCAAATATCATCTACTATTTAAGAAAGGAAAGAAAAATGGAAATATTAAATTATAATCAGAAGTATGAAAAAGAAGTAGTTAATTTATGGAATAAAACATTAACAACTGATCCAATTACTATTCATAAGTTTAGAAAGCAGGCACTGTTTGATGACAACTTTGATAAGGAGCTTTGTTTTGTAGCAGTAGAAAAGCATAGTGTAGTTGGGTTTATACTTGCAACTAAAAGAAAGTTTCCATATCTTGAAAGAGGCTTAGAGCCAACCAGAGGATGGATTAACGTTATTTTCGTAGATGAAGCTTGTCATGGGAAAGGTATTGGAGAGAAATTGGTTAAACAAGCTGAGGCTAAATTAAAATCTATGGGTGCAGAGACAGTGACACTTGGAGCATATAGTCCAAATTATTTCTTCCCTGGAATAGACAAGGATAGCTATAGGGATGGAATTAAGTTCTTTGACAAAATGGGCTATCAAGCAGGAGAAGAAAGTTACTCAATGTGTAAAGACCTGCATGGCTACAGGATTAGCGAGGATACAATAAATAAACTAAATAAAGCTCAGGAAGCTGGCTTTTCATTTGTTAATTTTGAATATAAATATGCCTTAGAGCTGCTGGAATTCTTAAAAAATGAATTTGGTGGAGGCTGGAAACGAAATGCGTTGATTTCTATGCAGAATAACACTGCTGAAGACTGCATATTACTAGTTTTTGACAATGAACAAAAAATTATTGGATTTTGTATGAGAATGATTGATGGCAATCCAATGCGTTTTGGTCCGATTGGGGTTAAGCAAGAGGCTAGAAATTATGGTATTGGTGGTATTTTGTTCGATATAATGGAGCTGGAAATGGAGAAGAGAGGAATTTATCATTTGTATTTTGTTTCAACAGATGCACCTGGTAGAAGATTTTATGAAAGACATGGGGTTAAGGTATTTAGGACATATGTGGATTATCAAAAAAAGATATAGGAGCTTAAAGCATAAATGAGTTTTAACGGGTAAATTGAAAGGGTAGGAAAACTCTTAAGTTACCTAATGCTCCAAGTAAAAGGGGGATAATATGAGTGGGATAAAACGAGTTGTAAGTATTGGTGCTCATTCAATGGATGCTGAAATTTTGGGTGGACCAATTATGCTTAAGTATGCTAAACAAGGAGTACATTGCACATATATACATGTTACACAGGGACGCTTGGAGGATCCTAATGCAACCCAGGAAGAAAAGGATGAATATTTAAAAGAATTATTAATCCAAAACAAACGTGCTGCTGAAAAATTAAATGGAGACACAATTTGGCTTGGCTATGCTTCAAACAATATGCCTTCATTAGATGAATTTTCTGAAAGAATGGAACAATATTTTATTGATGAAAAGGTTGACCTAGTGATTACCCATTGGCGTGGTTCAATGCATCCTCGCCATATTAATACCCATGATGCGGTGATAAATGCAGTAAAACGCTTGCGTGAAAAGGGAAATCCTATTCGATTAGTTTATGGAGAGAATTTTGAGGATTTGGTTGGGTTTATTCCTCAAGCTTACTTTAAGCTTGAACAAAATGAAATTGAAGAGTGGTACTCTGGAATGAGAGAATACTCTGTTTTCCGTGGAGAAATTAATGATTTCCCATATTATTCATACTATTCAACAATCGGAAAGGTCGTCAAATAGAATCAAATAATGACGGTTATACAGTAGCATATATGTATGCAAGCTTGATTGAAAATAGGTTGTGGTAAGTATATGGAAAAAGTAAAAATTGATCATTTAAAAACAGAAAGTCCCAATCCCAAAACTTTGAATTTAGATAGGATGTCCACAATGGAATTAATTAGTGTCATGAACGAGGAAGACAAAAGGGTAATTGGTACAATTAAAGAGGCTTTGCCTCAAATTGAAAAAAGTATTCAATTAGTTATTGATGGGCTAAATCATAATGGCAGGCTTATTTACATGGGTGCTGGAACAAGCGGAAGATTAGGAATTCTTGATGCAGTTGAATGTGTTCCTACGTTTTCTACTACTGATGAAGTGATAGGTATTATTGCAGGTGGAAATGGAGCTTTTATAAAAGCAGTGGAGGGAGCAGAAGATTCTGAAGAATTGGCTGCAGAAGATTTGGATAAAATTAATATAGGTGAAAATGATGTGGTTGTGGCAATTGCAGCATCAGGGAGAACCCCATATGCAATTGGTGCATTAAAACATGCTAAAAAATTTAATGCAAAATGTATTAGTATTTCTTGTAACAAAGATTCCAAATTATCAAAATATGCTGATGTAGCAATCGAAGTTGATGCAGGACCAGAGGTATTAACAGGATCCACTAGATTAAAAGCTGGTACCTGTCAAAAAATAATTTTAAATATGATTTCAACAGCTTCTATGGTGGGAATTGGAAAAGTATATGGAAATTTAATGGTTGATATGAAGGCTACAAATCTTAAATTAATTGAACGGGCCAAAAGAATTGTGATGGAAAGTACAGGGTGTGATATAGATATGGCTGCTAAGACATTAGAGATATCTGACTATTCTATCAAAGAGGCAATTATAATGATTTTAACTGGGGTTACAAAAGAGGAAGCAAAAAAAAGAATTATTCAAAATCATGGTTTTATAAGGAAATGTATTGAATAAGTATTTAATATGTGAAAGATATAAATTCACATGTTCAAATAAAAGAAAGGAGGGGCGAAATGGGAAAGACATATGTAAGAGTTGATGATAGATTAATTCATGGTCAAACAATCATGGCATGGTGTCCTACACTTTCAATTAAGGAGATCATTGCAATTGATGATGAAAGCGCAAAGAATCCAATGCTTAAATCAATTATGACTATGGGTGTTCCTTCAGCCTACAAAACACATATTGTAACAACAGCCGAAGCAAAGGAAATGCTTAAAAAGAAAGCAGCATAAATCGCTTAGTTATTGTGAAGCTACCCAGCAAATTGTCTACTATTGAGGAAGAAATAGCAAATGTCGAGGTCATTATTTTGGGTAACATTGCAAAGCGTAATGATACAATCCACAAAATAAGCGGTGCAACAGGAATCTTTTATTTAAGCGACAGCGATGTAGCAATAATTGACAGCCTAGTTTCCAAGGGAATGGAGGTTTGTTTTCAACAATTACCAACTAATGCAAAAACTAGTTGGAATTCATTTAAAAAATCAATTTAATAAATTAGAGGGGGAAAACTATGGAAACTTATCAAATCATTCTAATTGCCTTATTTGTGTATAGGTTCAATTGGTTCAATAGTTGGTAACACTATTGGCTGGTACACTCTAGGAAGACCACTCGTTGCCTCATTTGTTGTAGGGTTAATTCTAGGAGATGTACAAACTGCTATGATAGTTGGTATTCCACTTCAAATTATGTACATGGGTAATGTAACACCAGGTGGTGCTGTTGCCTGGGATCTATCCTATGCCACATATATTGGTGTAGCAGGTGCACTTGTATTCGGTAAGGGATTAGGCACAACCGAGGTAATTGGTTTAGCTGTTGTCTTTGCTGGTATTGGAGGATTAGTTGGACAAATTATGTGGAATGTTTCATATGCATTGAACCTTCCACTAAACCGTGTGGCTCAAAGATATGCTGAAGCAGGGGAAACAAAAAAAATGTATATTCCAAACGTAGTTTTTGGACAATTGATTGGTTTTGCATTACGTTTCATTCCTGCAGTAATCGTTTTAACTTCCATGACTGCAGCTTCTGGTCAAGCTGATTTCGCAACAATTATTCCTGGTTGGGTTACTACTGCATTGGGTATATTTGGTGGTATGATGGCTGCACTTGGAATGGGAATTATTCTTTCATTCTTGTTAAAGAAAAAGTATCATATTGCAATTTTCTTAATCGGATTTATTCTTGTAACATATTTTAATCTAGGTACAATGGCAGTCGCTGTTATCGCAATTATTGCTTCAGTTTTGTATTATGTTAGTAATGCAAATCTAGCAACTAGGAAGGGGGAATAGCCATGAGTAAGAAAATTAGTGAAAAAACCCTTAAAAAATCATTCTTAAATTGGTTTTTCTGGAATGGATGTTCACAACAAGCAGAAAGTATGCTAGGATTGGCTTTCGGCCAAGCAATGGCTCCAGTCATTGATGAATTGTATGATAAGAAGGAAGATAAAGCTGCCGCTTTAAAGAGACATATTACACTTTTTAATACAGAATCTCAAGTTGGATCAATTTGTAATGGAGTTGTTTGCGGCTTGGAAGAAGCAAATGCAAATAAAGAATGTACTCCTGAATTGATTAGTGGTGTTAAGGTTGCCTTAATTGGACCAACATCTGCAATTGGTGATTCATTATGGGTTGCAACTATTATTCCAATACTTCTCACAATAAGTTTATCTATTGCACAATCATCACCAGCAATTGGGTGGTTAGGACCAGTTCTTTATATGATTGTATATCCTATAGGAACCTGCATTCTAAGCTGGAATTTATTTAAATTGGGCTACAAGTCTGGTATTGAAGGCATGCAGGGATTTATGTCAGAAGGTAAGCTTGATAAATTAACAGATACAATGACAGTATTAGGTTTAACAGTTGTTGGTGCATTAACAGCATCATTTGTTAACTTAACCCTACCTATTAAAATTGTTAGAGACGTATTTGACGCTACAAAGGGTGAAGTACTAAAAGCCCAGGTTATTTTCGATGCTGACAAAATTGTTAATGCAATTTTCCCTAAACTATTGCCTTTACTATTAACATTAGGTGTTTACTATCTATATTCAAAGAAAAAGTGGTCCCCACTTAAATTAATGGGATTGATCCTAGTTATTGCAGTTGCGCTTACGCTTATTGGATACTTGACTGGATATTATGCATAAGAAAGCCTGGAAAGCTTGGGACATATACTAAGCGTATCAATGACTGAATACAACCTCCATTTACAGGGAATCATAATAATGATTAAACTGTGAATGGAGGTTTTCTTATGCCACGAAAAGCAAGAGAAAAGACTAAGGATGCGATATTTCATATTATGGCAAGAAGTATAAGTGAGGTTCATCTATTTACTGATGCTTTTGATAATAAATACACTTAGTATACGTCCCTAAGAGCATCCTACATATAAATCCAAAAATACCAGACAAACCAAGAATTGAAATGCTCCACATGGGCACCATATTAATGGATGCAAAATATTAAATCTATTTGCATATGAAAGGGGATAATAATAATATGCCTACAAAAAACTTTAATGACGATATTCAAAGAGCTAGAAAGAATGTTTCTCAATCAGTGCCAACTAACGCTTCAAATAGTGTAGCAAGCGGCACCACAGTAAATGCAGGAAATACAGGAAATATGGGAAACGTAGTCACTGGAAATATGAATACAGGCATAGGTAATTCTCTTAACAACATTTCAGGTGATGCGAGCCTGCAGGAAGCAAAACAGTACGTCAGCAGTGTTGAAGGTCAGGGCGCTAATACCAGTGCCGGGAATGCTATTGTAACAAGTTCCGGAATGTCAAACGTAGTTGGTACTAATCTAAATGACCAGAACCTACAAAAGGCAAGAGAATATGTTGACAAAACAAAGACAAAGCAATAAGGAAATATGATTGTCCTGGATTGCTAAATCAAACAATAGAGTGCCAGGTATGATAAGTGACTTCTATATTATGGTTTGTCACTTGTCACGTACCTGGCACTTTTTGTATTATTTTATTGAGATGTTTTCAGGTATAATTCCATCAGACATTTCTCCATCAATTCCAAGATAATAATGTCTGACAGGTTTTAAATCATCGTCAAGCTCATACACTAGTGGTATTCCGGTAGGAATATTTAAATTTACTATACCATCACTTGGAATATCATCAAGATATCTCACCAGTGCCCTTATGGTATTGCCATGGGCTGAAATAATTACCTTCTTGTCTGATTTGATTTCAGGGGAGATTGTTTCAGTCCAATATTTTAGTACCCTTTTTTCAGTGTCTTCAAGATTTTCTGTTAAAGGGAATTCATCTTCCCTAAGTTCAGCATATTTTGGATCATCGGCTTCATATCTGACATCACTCTTTTCTAGAGCAGGAGGACGTACATCCACTGATCTTCTCCAAATTTGAACCTGCTCCTCCCCATATTTGGCTCCAGTTTCAGCTTTGTTCAATCCCTGAAGAGCCCCATAATGTCTCTCATTAAGCCTCCAGGACTTAAAAACCGGTATCCACACAAGGTCCATTTCATGGAGTGCAATCCATAATGTTCTTATTGCCCTTTTTAAAACTGAGGTAAATGCGATATCAAATACATATCCATTCTTCTTTAATATTATTCCTGCCTGTCTTGCTTCTTCAAGTCCGCTTTCAGATAAATCCACATCTGTCCAACCTGTGAATCTGTTTTCCAGATTCCAAAGGCTTTGACCATGTCTTATAAGCACAATTTTTCTCATATAAAAACCACCACCTTTTTAATAAATTAACAGTTTAATATTAATATTCTCTATTATCTGTAGAATATTAATTATCTAGGCGCTGTTAAAGAAAGATGTTGAATTTGAGTAAAAATGTTTGTGTAGTAGCTGATGCCCACATCAGCTTTTGGTATTTGCAATATACAAGATTTCTACAATTGATATATACATCTGCCCCGTCAGTCACTGTGGATGTGGGCATCGACCACTACTATAGGGATAAAATATCAACACTATCCTTTTACTTAGCCTTTTTCTATAAAGTTTCATACTTTTGAAATACTCTCACAGCCTGCCTGAATTTAGCAGTTGCATTTCTCCGAAAATTATCACCTTTAGTCTTGCCTTTTATCAAAATATTACTATTGGTAGAAAATTAAATCAATATATTAATTTGTATAATGTAAATATTTTTATTTACAAGGTATGAGGTTTACAGTAAAAAAACAGTTATTAGAGGCAAGTAACCTAATTGGGCTTTTCAGTGCGTCTACAGAATAGGCTCAATTTAATTATATAAGTGAAAATATCTTGCGTAAAATAGATGTACTGTGGTAATGTAAAGTAATACATTAAAGAAGTGAATATAAGTCACATAAATATTGGGGTGATATTATGAATGAATACAAACGTATTGTTATAAAGGTTGGTACCTCAACACTAACCCACAGCACTGGGAGGATAAATCTAGCCCGAATTGAAAGGCTGTCAATGATATTATCTGATCTTGCCAACAGCGGCAAAAAGGTGGTGCTGGTGACATCAGGAGCAATAGGAACCGGAATGGCACGATTAGGTTTGGACAAAAGGCCATCGGATATTGCTGGGAAACAGGCTATGGCAGCAATTGGCCAGGGACTTTTAATGCATATATATGAAAAGATGTTCTCCGAATATGGCAGGGCTGTAGCACAGATACTAATTACCAATGAGGATATTCTTATTCCTGAAAGGCGAGAGAATGCATC
>JBEQBT010000044.1:0-17136 GCA_041639705.1 Clostridiaceae bacterium
TTTCGGCATATGGGATTCCCACAATTGATGTAGGTATCACCTACCACGTTAATGACCTGTCGATGTGGGCATCGACCACTACTGCTCTATCATGTTTCACTTTAATTGTTACGCATTCTTCTTAAATAGTGCCTTTTTAAATAGATTTATTTCATGAAAAGGGTTAAAATATCAATGAGGTGATTTTTATGGGAGAAGCAGTTTTGAATTATTTTATACATAATGGAAAAGAATATAGCACTCCAGACTTTAATAAAATATACGGAGATAATCCGCCTTCGGTTTATGAGGTCATAAGGATAATAGATGGAGTCCCAATATTTCTTGAGGAACACTACCTGCGACTTAAGAATTCTGCAGCAATAATCGGAAATGAAATAAATATAAGTTTTGATAACATTAAAAGCCATATAAACAGAATGATAAGTTTAAATAACGTATCAAATTATAATATTAAAATTGTACTAAATAATTTTTACCAAAATACTAATGACAATTACTTTTTTTTCATAAAATCTAGTTATCCCAATGAAAATTTATATAGTCAGGGTATAAGAACTCTCCTGTTGGATTCTATTAGAGAAAATCCAAACGCAAAGATAATAAATAAAAACTTAAGGAAAGAGGCTGATTTACTGCTTGCCAAAAGAAATTGCTATGAAGCGCTTCTGGTAAATACATCAGGTGAAGTAACTGAAGGCAGTCGTTCAAACCTATTTTTCATTAAAGATGGAAAGGTTTATACATCTCCTCCAGGAGATGTTCTGATGGGAATTACAAGAGGGAGGATAATTAAGCTTTGCACAGAAAACAATATTAAAGTGATAGAGACTCCAATATATTCAAGTAGTTTAAATTCATATGAAGCTGCTTTTATTAGCGGTACTTCACCAAAGGTACTTCCTATTTCATGTATTGATAATCTTGAATACTCAACTTCAAACCAAACTCTTTTGAAGGTAATGGATATTTACAATAATGAAATAGATAATTATTTAAAAAGTCACAGGTAATGTAAAGCCAGTGAAATAACTTTTTCGCTGGCTTTTATTGAGTTTTATTTGTTTTTATAAAGCACCCTAAAAATCTCATTAAAAAAGAACCCTTACAGGTTCTTTTTATCAATTTCTAAGACTCCACCTTCTATAAGGTGGAGTTTCCACTTTTTGCTTCAGGTGGGGTAGAGTCCCCACCTAAAGTCTCAATGTTCAGCTTTAGCTGAACGAGTTCACTAACTACTATGCGTTCTTCCATAATCCATGAACATTACAATATTCCCTTGCATATTCAACTTCTTCATCAATTTTAAATAATGCTTCAGGTTTATCTCCTGGTTTTAAATACTTTCTGTAAACCTTATTTCCAGCATGAATTTCAATCCATTCAATATAGTGTTTCTCTTCCATAGGATGAGTAACTGATCCTACTTTAACTAAAACTCCACCTTCAACCTTTTCAACTACAGGTACATGTTTTTCCTTTGAAGCATCAACAGTGTTTTCATTAACTAAAGTCATAGGTCTTCCACAGCATACTAGTTGTCCTCCAGCTTCGTGAACAACCTCAACTATATTTCCACATACCTCGCATTTATATATCTGTTTTAAATTAGTCATTTAATACCCTCCTTTATGGATAATCATTATCTATTAATAATATATTACCACATTGGCAGATTAATGCAATACCTTTACAGAAATTTCTTCTTGATCAATTTCTAAGACTCCACCTTCTATAAGGTGGAGTCTCCACTTTTTGCTTCAGGTGGGGTAGAGTCCCCACCTGAAGTCTCGATGCTCAGCTTTAGTTGAACGAGTTCACTTAATTTTATTCATCCATACAGAAGATAGTAAGTATCAACATAAGGAGTTGTCTCAAGATTACAAAAGTCATAATTTGTGCTTGTCATCCTGAACGTAGTGAAGGATCTTTCACTGAGAAGTGTTTTAAGATCCTTCACTACGTTCAGGATGACATGAGTCTATAGCAGGTAAGCTTTCATAATAATAACAATGCAAGCTATCAATATCAAGCACAATTTTTATGAAAATAAATTATCTTGAGGCAGCCTTTATGTTTGATCTAATCCAGCAAGAACATTATCAAATACATCGATGTCACATTTTCTACCTGTCCAATGTGCACAAGTTTCACAACTTACTGGCATATTAGTTTCTGTTGACATATACAATGAATCAAATCTGTAATAATCGCAGGTCATTCCTACAAGTTTTAACTGATCTATACTTGCCAAAAAAACACCTCCTAAATCATACTTATTTTCTGTAAGAGTTTGAAAATTATACACCATTTCTTTTAAAATAAAAAAAATAACTGACTAGCCTAAATAGACCATCAGTTATTTTAATAACATCTAAGTTTCCCAGTTAACCATTTGATGTTTTCATTATATTTACTTAAGACAATTTTCTATATCCTAAATAATGTTTTGCCGCTTTACTAAAACTAATCTCTTTTTTTAATCAATACATAAACTCCAAAGATAATCAAAATACTAGGAAGTATATAGTCTCTTAAATAATTTAGATTCGGGAATATATCCTTTAGAAAAATAATGACTGATATGATTAGGAAAATTAATGTGGCAGATAAATCACTGTTTCTTTTATTTCCAAATATGTAATTTTCAAAAAAGCCTATTGCAATACCTAAAAAATAGATAAAAGTTAGTTTGTCATTATATACATTATTCGTTAAAGTATTAAATAAAAATAATCCTCCATAAATTGTTAAAATCCCAGCTATAACTAGATTACGTGAATTTTTCTCTTTTGAAAAATAACTTATATGCATGGTTATCCCTGGTATTAGTAGAAATAAAGGCCATATGAAGCTCCATACTTCAATATCCAATCCTATAGTCTTTTGTAGAATTAAAAATATTCCTAAAGCAACAAGTACTAATCCGATTGTAATATTTTTATTATTGTTCATATTTCCACCACCTTACTTTATTCTATATAATACCATTATATACTAAAATTCATCAATTTATAAGAATTTGAAACAAAATTCTTTAAAATCCTTTAAAATATAGTCCTAAATACTCCCAGGAACCTTTACTATTAATATATAATCTAATATTTAATAAATTAAATAGAAACATGAATGGCGGTGATTATTATTAAAAAAATTCTAATAGGCTTGCTATTCTTAATATTCTTAACATCATGCTCTAATTCTGTTAAAGTACCAGATAATAATTCAGATAACACTAAGAAGTTGAAGATTAGTGACTATTATCCATACAAACAAAACCTCAGAATGAAATATGCTGGTACTGGTAATGAATATGCTGAACAGGATGTTTACGTAGATATTATTAAGGGCAACAGAATCCAATTAAGGATAATAAATCCTGGAACTACATCAGGACAAGTGCTGGAGAATAAGGATGGGGAATTAAGATTAATTACTTCGGTTGGAGAATTATACTTTTTAAGTGATTTGACCTATGCTGCAAACGACAATCCAGAAATTCTTTTAAAAGAACCATTAGAAATGGACACTAAATGGACATTACCCGATGGAAGAACAAGATATATATCGGGTTTAGATGTTAAAGTAACAACTCCCTCAGGGGAATATAATGCTTTGGAGGTTACTACCATTGGTGCTGACTACACAATGCTAGAATATTATGTGTTAAATACAGGCCTTGTTAAACGAGTATTTAAATCAGGTGAATCAGTAATTGAAACCTCACTGGAGAAAGTTCAAAGTGATGTAAAAATTCAGCAAACTATGAAGTTTTATTACCCAGAATTCTCAAAGGATAGGATTGTATATGTTGAAAGTAAAGAAGCATTTGAAACAAACCATAATATCGCCGATACGTTTGAAACTTTTTTCAAATCGCCCCTCTTTGATACTCTTACCCCATTAATGAGTCAAACTACAAAGATAAATAAATTGTATATAAATCTTGAAGAATTGAAGGTATACATTGATTTTTCAAAAGAATTCGTGAGTGATATGAATGGGGGAACCAGCTTGGAGGCTATGATACTTCGAAGTATAACAAATACATTGGGTAATTATTACAATGTGGATAAGATATATATTTCTATAGATGGAGCTCCCTATAGCTCAGGACATGTTCAAATGAGCGAAAAAGATAATTTTTATGTTGATTACAATAATATTATTGAATATAAAAAATAGTGCTATGCAAGTAACAAGCGGCAAGTGAAATTTCTCTTGCCGCTTGTCACTTATCACGTACCTTGCACTTAAAGCCTTCTTTCAACCTTATCAATATTTATTCTTTGTATAAATATAAGAGCTAAAACAAGGAATATCGTTCCATAGATGAACATGTATTTATAACCAGCAATGTCGATAATCAGTCCCAAAAGCGGTGGCGATACGATTGCTGCTATTGAAGAAAATAGATAATATAAGCCAGTATAGATCCCTATCTGTCCCTTTGCAGCCATATCAGTAACAAATGGATAGGAGTTAATATTAATCATTGCCCAAAAAAAGCCACATATTACAAACACACCTCTAATTAACCATATGTCCTTTAAAAATGCAATTATAAAGAAGCTTAACATCAACCCAATTACACCAAATCTTATTGTTTTCTTTTTACCAAACTTTGTACCTACTATTCCTGCCGGAATTGCAAATGCTAAAAATGAAAGAGATATAAATGCAAATGAAAATGTAGCTGCACTTGTCTCTAATTTAAGGTACTCAACGCCATAAAGGGTGAAAAGAGCTTCAATACCCTGATATGCAATAAACCAACTGCAAATTGCAAATAATAAGTTTAATACATTTTTTGTATTTCCAGTTGTCCTTAATCCCTCGAATAACCCAACTTTTTTATCATTTTTCTCATACTCAATAACATCTCTTTTTTCTTTTACAAATAGGAAAAGTACTATAAACGAAACTAGCATGAATATTGCTGCTAAATAAAATGGATATTTTTCATTCATATCCCACAGCCTTGACCCAATGATGTATACAATTACTGCTCCAAACCCTCCCATAAAGTTTATGATTCCGTTTGACTTACTTCTGTTCTCCTTATGTGTTATATCAGGCATAAGAGAAATAACAGGTGATCGGAATATACTCATTGACAAATTTGTCAGGACTAAGAATAAAATTAAAGTCCATAATCCTGTATAATTGGCCAGTAAAATTATAAACACAAATGCTAATGGCATACCTATTATTATAAAAGGCATTCTCTTTCCAAATCTAGTATTTATTCTATCACTTATTGTGCCAACTGCAGGTTGAATAAATATTGCAAAATAATTATCAATTGTCATAATAAAACCAATAATTGCAGTACTTCCAATATAATTACTCAATATCTTAGGCATAAAGGAATTGTACACAGACCACATAATACTTATTGCAAAGAAACCAAAGCCTAATAAAAATGTCTTTTTATAATTAAGCTTATTCATTTTAACCCTCCATTACCTTTGTTAATTTATCAGGATAATTTGTAATAATTCCATCAATTCCAGCCTGGTAAAAGTATTTCATATAGTTTACATCGTTAACCGTGAACGTGTTTATCTCAATTCCTTCAGCTTTAATAATTCTTATCAGCTCATTGTTCAATGCATAAAAATATGGATGAAGCGCATCTGCTCCAACAAACTTAGCATATTGTTCTGGTTTATACAAACCCTCCATGTATAGAAGACCTGTTTTTATCTCACTTGAAATTTTCTTACATTTAACCATCGAATAATGATTAAAGCTGGATAATATAACCTTACCCTGAAGATCATGCTCATAAATTGTATTTATTAGCTTTTCCTCAATATCCTTATATTGAATAATACCAGTTTTTATTTCAAAGTTTATTATGATATCACTACCCTTTACAAGGTATATAAGTTCATCGATGGAAGGAATTCTGAGTCCACTAAATTCATTAGATAACCATGAGCCTGCATCTAGCTTAGTCAAGTCACTATATGTATAATCCTTTACAAATCCGACTCCATCAGTTGTTCTGTTTACCATTTCATCATGAATTAATACCAAAACTCCATCCTTTGTCATCTGCACATCCGTCTCTATTCCACTGCATCCAAGCTCTATTGCCTTTTCAAAGGACAGCATTGTATTCTCTGGAAAATATCCACTTGCTCCTCTGTGAGCATAGTTAATTGTCATCAAGTCACCTCCATTCCATTTTATATAATATATTCTATAAAATCCTTAAAAATCCTTTAACAGAAAAAATCATGATTCTCATAAAAATTTGTGTTTGTCAATTACTACTTTCAGAATTTCCTTGCGTTGGCCGCACCACGATAAATGAAGGTCTGTCATTCTGAACGCAGTGAAGAATCTTACCTGTGGTGCGTATTAAGATCCTTCACTACGTTCAGGATGACATACTTTCAAGCAGTGACAATGAAAGCATCAATCACAATTTTTATGATGAAACATGATTTTTTAAGACTTACCTAATGTTATATATCATTTCTTATAATATCTTCATATGTCTCTCCCTTAACAATTAGTCTATCACATCCATCCTTAACCATAACAACAGGTGGTTTTGGATTTCTGTTATAATTACTTGCCATTGAATAATTGTAAGCCCCGGTACTTAACACCGCAATTATATCTCCACTTTTAACATTTTGAAGCTCAATATCTTTAATCAATATATCTCCAGTTTCACAGCATTTTCCTGCAATTGTTACCTTTTCACTTATCTTTACTTCCTTATAATTAGCTACAACAGCGGTATATTTTGCTCCATATAGTGGTGGCCTTGGGTTATCTGTCATTCCTCCATCAACGCTTATATATTTTCTTATACCTTTTATATCCTTTACTGCACCAACTGTATACAATGTTATTCCGGCTTCTCCAACGATCCACCTGCCTGGTTCAATTATTACAGTAGGTTTCTTTAAATTTTGTTTCTTGAACTCCATTATAACTGTATCGTTTATTAAATTTGTAAAAAATGAAATATCATGCCTTATGTCACCTTTTACATAATAGATACCAAAACCTCCCCCAACATTTAATTCATTAAACTCAATTCCAAACTTATCAATAACATCTTTTGTGAACCCAGCCATAACTTCAATTTCCTTTTTGTAAATCATGTTTTCATCAAGTTGAGAGCCTATATGTGCATGGATTCCTCTTAGATTTAAAAATTTTGAATTTGTTATCCTCTCTACTGCTTTTAATGCACTTCCATCAACAAGTGAAAATCCAAATTTTGAATCTATCTGTCCTGTTTGAATAAATTCATGTGTATGGCCATCTATACCTGGAATTATTCTTATCAACACATTGATTGATTTTTGTTTTGATAATAATATTTTTTCCAGATTATCAATCTCATAAAAATTATCAATTACAATTCTACCAACACCCTTTTCTACTGCCATCTCAAGTTCCTTGTAACCCTTATTATTACCGTGGAATATTACTTTTTCCATTGGAAAATCCGCTGTTGCAGCAGTATATAGCTCTCCTCCAGACACAACATCCAGACCTAATCCCTCGCTTTTTATTATCCTGCACATTTCTTTATTTAAAAAAGCCTTACTGGCGTATGCTGCAAGTCCCTTATATCTTTCCATATGATGCTTTTTAATATCTCTACATCTTCTTCTTATTTCATCCTCATCCATTACATAAAGTGGTGTCCCATATTTCTTAGCCAATTCAACACAATCACATCCAGAAATTGAAAGATTTCTATTCTCATTTATATCAATAAAATCATATACCAGCATAATCAAAACCTCCTAAGTAATTTTGCATATATTATAAGCAATTTACATGCCAAATAGAAAATGTATGCTGGTATTGAGCCATATTATAGAAAGAATGCGTCGCAAGCAAAATATAATCTCATAATCTCATATGGGTGGCACCAATGGCCGTGTCATTCTGAGCGCAGCGAAGAATCTTCCCCTAGGTACGCTTTAAGATTCTTCGCTGCGCTCAGAATGACAGTAACCTTACGACGCATAACCACACAGATGCGCTTTTATTTATTTGACATTATCACCAAATATGTGCTTAAATCTGCATAAAATAGTTCGCATACGCGGAATCTGTTCCGTATATGCGAACTATTTTAGCTCTATGTTATATTTTTTTACCTTCTCATAAAATGCTGTTTTCTTTATATCCAATACTTCCATTACTTTCTGCCTATCACCATTATACTGTTTAAGACAATTAACGATTGCATTCTTTTCGGTAGTAGTTAGAATTACAGATAAACTCCTTTGACTTTCATTGTTTAAATGGGGTAGCAATATGTCCTCTTCTATAATGTACTGTCCCTCAGACATACTTAATGCTCTTTCCAAAGTATTTTCAAGCTCTCTTATATTACCTGGGAAATCATATTCATATAGAATTTTAAATGCCTCGTTTGAAAGTATTTTATACTGGAGACCTTCTCTTCTGCATATTTTACTTATAATAGATTGACATATGGAATGTATATCTTCTTTTCTATCTCTTAATGCTGGCATTTTTAAAGGCATTACATTAATTCTATAATACAGATCCTCTCTAAAACTTCCTATTGAAATCATTTCAATGAGATTCTTATTTGTAGCACAAATGAACCTTACATCCACATATATGGGAGTTGTTCCTCCTACTGGAATTACTTTTTTATCTTGAATTACATGTAAAAGCTTTACCTGAAGGTTAACTGACATTTCAGATATTTCATCTAAAAATACTGTACCCCCATCTGCAAATTCAATAAGGCCTTTTTTCCCTTCTTTATTTGCACCTGTAAATGCTCCCGGTACATAACCAAATAGCTCACTTTCCAATAGATTTTCTGACAGAGCACCGCAGTTTATTTCAACGAATTTTTTTTCTCTACGTTTGCTATATTCATGAATTGCCTTTGCAATGAAGCTCTTTCCAGTTCCGCTTTCACCCATAACAAGTATTGTTAATGAGGATAGAGCTGCTTTTTTTGCATAGCTTAAGAGCTCCTTCATCCCAATGCTTTCACCATTTATCATATTAAAGGGATCATAAACCATATCCTCAATCTCAAGTAATTTTTTTAATATTTCATCCTTCTCATCTATTATCTTTTTAACCTCTGATAAATCCTCAACCTTTAAAACTGCTCCTTCATTCTTGTCGCTAATTTTTATTGGGAATATGCTGCATCTCACAGGTCTACCGTTAATCTCATCATATATATTAGTATGGCTTTTTGAACTGTAAACACTGCTTTTTAGGAGCATCTCTATACTCTTTGAGCTTCCTAAAATTTCTGTTATATCCTTATTTATTACATCAACCTCCATAAATCCGTTAGCTATTTTTTTAAGATATCTTTTGCCATTTAAAATGTTTTTTATATCTTCTTTCCTTACAGAATAACCCTTGCTTTGATAAAACTTAACTTCCATACTAGATTTATCTAGTATTACAATATGTCCTATTGATTTAATAAAGTTATAAGGAAACTCATTATTGCCTACCTTTATTGTTATCTTTCTATGCAGCAAATCAATTGTTGAACTTATTTCTATTCCTTCAATACTTTTACTAATAGAAAGTATTTCCTTGCTATTACCTGATGAATATTTATACTCTCCTTTACCTTCATATCTTCCTATATAAACAAAGGAGGAAGTCTTAGGGATAGCTTCAGTTACTCCTATATGTTCTAAATCCACTTGTTCCATTCCACCATCATCAAAGCCAAGTGAATTGTCTCCTATTATTACAACATCACCCTTGGAAATTTCTCCAGCAGCATGTCCAATTATCTGATTATATGTAATACCAAATATTTCTTTTGCTGACCTATTAATAATATTAATTTTTTTATCTCTGTCTATGCCAATAATTCCTTCTGATATGTTTTCCATTATTAAATATCTCATCATTAGCTCATCCATAAAATCAGCTCCGTACTAATATTTATTTATAACATTTAGTATATCAAACAAGGAATGAACTCACAATGAAATTTAGTATTTAGTTTAAACAAAATAAAGTTTGCTTATATAATATCTTTAAGTATTATTTTTTCTTATTCCACATTCGTCCAGCTTCTTTGTTTCTTTTTGTCATTATACCACCTATCCTACCTGTTTCTTCTGCAGTTAAACCACTCCATCCTACACTTTTTACCTTATCAACTAATCCAAGTTCATCGGCTATTTCATACTTTATTTTTTCTCTTTCAATTTCTTCTTCAGTTAATTCCTTTTTAGCCTTTAATTTTGCCTTTACGACTTTTTTAAATGGAACTGTCACAGTACCGCCTCTTTTCAGAAGATAAGGAGAATAAAAAATAACCTCCTTTGTTTTATTATTACAAAGAAGGTTATTTTTTATTCAAGTATATACCATGGTTAATAGTTATTGACGCTTAATTGTCAAATTTCTAAACTGTCTCCTATTTTATACTAAATGGATATAATTTGATATAATAAAATAATACACCTATTTAAATAATTTATCTATATAAAATATACAGTTCCTGCATAAATTATATTATATGCTACAAAAATATTTCAATTACGAATATAATCTTCTATTAACTATTCTATTGCAAAGAAGTTAACACATGCATATAATAATATAAAGTGTATAAGAAAGGATGATATAAATGAGCTTATTTACTGGAGCTGGCGTGGCAATAGTAACACCATTTAATGAAGCTGGTGTGGATTTAAAGAAACTTGAAGAACTTATAGAGTGGCATATTAAAAATAAGACAGATGCCATTATCATTTGTGGTACTACTGGTGAAGCCTCTACAATGAGTGAACAAGAGAAAAAAGAGACTATAAAATATACAATAGATATTGTAAATGGAAGAATACCTGTTATTGCAGGAACCGGCAGCAACAATACCAAAACCTCTGTTGAAATGAGCAAATGGGCTGATTCTATTGGGGTTGATGGTCTTTTAGTTATTACTCCCTACTATAATAAAACTACTCAAAGAGGATGTATAGAGCATTTTAAGGTAATTGCAAATGCAGTAACTAAACCTATTATTATATATAATGTACCCTCAAGAACAGGCTTTAATATCACTCCAGAGACTCTATTTGAGCTTTCAAAAATTGATAATATAGTAGCTGTTAAGGAAGCAAGTTCAAATATAGTACAGATAGCAGAAGTTGCTCAGCTTTGTGGAGAAAATCTTGATATCTATTCTGGAAATGATGATCAGATAGTTCCTATACTTTCACTTGGTGGAAAGGGTGTTATATCTGTAGTTGGAAATATATTGCCAGAGGATACTCATAATATATGCGAAAAATACTTTAATGGAGATCTAATTGGTTCTCTAAAGCTGCAATTAAAAATGCTTCCATTAATAAAGGCTTTATTTGTTGAAACAAATCCAATCCCTGTAAAAACCGCAATGAATATTATGAATATGCAAGTTGGAGGTCTTAGATTACCTCTTTTTGAAATGTCATCTAAGAACATTGAGTTATTAAAGAAGGAAATGCTAGCATATGGAATTGATATATAGGAGTGAATATAATGAAGGTATTAATGCATGGCTGTAATGGAAGAATGGGTCGAGTAATGGTCAGACTTATATCAGAAGCTTCTGATATGGAAATAGTATGTGGAGTGGATAGTTTTCCAGAAAAATTTAAAAACGATTTTCCTGTTTATTCATCATTGGAAAAGGTAACAGAAAATGTCGATATTTTAATTGATTTTTCAAACCACTCCTGTATAAATGATATAATAAAATTCGGCAGGTTGCGAATGCTACCGCTTATAATCTGCACCACTGGCTTTACCCCTGAGGAAAGGTCACTGATGATAGATGCATCAAAGTTTATACCTATATTTAACTCTGCTAATATGTCAATTGGAGTAAATATACTAATATCCCTTGTAAAACAAGCTGCGAGATCACTTTCCGAAGGTTTTGATATAGAAATAATTGAAAAACACCATAATCAAAAACTTGATGCTCCAAGTGGCACTGCACTAATGATTGCCGATGCCATTAATAACACTTTAGATGATGAATATAATTATGTATATGGAAGGCATTCTAAAACTCAAAAGCGATTAAAAAAGGAAATAGGTATACATGCAATAAGAGGCGGAGCAATAGTCGGTGAGCATCAGGTCATATTTGCTGGAGGGGGAGAAGTAATTGAAGTAACCCATTCAGCAATCTCTAGGGACGTATTTGGATATGGTGCCATTGCTGCGGTCAGGTTTATGATGAATAAAAATCCTGGAATGTATAATATGGATGATGTTTTAAAAAAGAGTAATGTTTAGTTGCCCATACTGTAAAATGGGCTTTAATTGTATAAAAACATGTGGAATATTTCTACATGTTTTTATTTTAAAGGTCACAAATGAATAAATATATTCATTTGTATCAATATTTATAATACGAAGGTGATAAAATTGGAACATTTAATAAATAATAAGGTCAGAGAAATTCAAATATCAGGCATAAGAAAATTTTATAATTTAGTAGCAAACTATAAGGATGTTATTTCACTAACACTGGGTCAGCCTGATTTTTGCACTCCAGAGCATATAAAAACAGCTGGCAAATTAGCTATTGAAAACAATAGAACTTCATATACCCCTAATGCTGGTTTAGCTGAATTAAGGGAAGCTGCTTCACAATATTTTAAAAATAAATATTTTCTTCCATATGATCCAACCAGTGAAATAATTGTAACTAACGGTGCAAGTGAAGGGATTGATATTGCCCTTAGAACTATATTAGATGTGGACTCTGAAGTAATATTACCAGGACCAGTTTACCCTGGCTATGAGCCTATTATAAGACTTTGTGGAGCTAATCCTGTATATGTTGATACTACTAACACTGGATTCAAATTGAATGCCTCTATGCTTAGGGAAAAAATCACTGATAAAACTAGATGTATTATACTTCCCTATCCCTCCAATCCAACTGGATGTGTTCTTAATGATGATGATTTAGCTGAAATAGCTAAGCTACTATTTGATAAGGATATATTTATATTATCAGATGAGATATACAGTGAACTTAATTATAATAGCAACCATTTATCTATAGCTACTTATCCTGGAATGAGAAATAAGACAATTGTAATAAATGGGCTGTCCAAGTCTCACTCCATGACTGGTTGGAGAATCGGCCTTACCCTTGCTCCTGATTATATTACAAAAAACATGCTTAAAGTACATCAATACAATGCTACCTGTGCATGCTCCATCAGTCAATATGCAGCTCTTGAGGCTTTAACAAATGGTGCAAATGATTCAAAGCCAATGAAGGAGGAATATGTGCTAAGAAGGGACTACATATACAAGCGTTTAATAGATATGAAACTTGATGTTATAAAACCAGATGGAGCCTTTTATATATTTCCATCTATAAAACAATTTAATATGAAATCCTTTGACTTTGCATTTAGATTACTAGATGAAGCCAGGGTTGCAGTGGTTCCTGGAGATGCATTTTCCAATTATGGGGAAGGATATATAAGGCTTTCATATGCATACTCAATGGACGCACTAAAAGAAGCATTGGATAGGATGGAAGGTTTTATAAAGACTTTATAGCAGCTGCTTGTGAGCAAGCTATATAACAATTTGACAAATAAATTTTATGGTGCTATATTTAATTCCAAATAAAAACGATCATCGTAGTAATAAGGAGAGTGTTTATAGTGATAGATACTAAAGAATATGATTTAACTTCACCATATGAGATAGCTCGATACATAAAAGATGCAAAAAAAACAACACCTGTAAAAGCCTATGTTATTGGAGACATTGGAGAATTTAATAATGAAGGTGTAGAAATATTCGGTAAGGATGGCTTTTATATATTATTTGGTGAGAATACAACAGTTGAAGAATTTCTTTATATTCATGCTGATAAAATTAAGAAATCCAGGCTTGAATGGGATAGACGTAATTCTGCAATTCCAATGCTTGATATTCGGAATATAGAAGCCCGTATTGAACCAGGCTCCATAATTAGAGAAGGAGTTAAAATCGGGAAAAATGCTGTAATAATGATGGGTGCAGTTATTAATATAGGAGCTGAAATAGGAGAAGGCAGTATGATTGATATGAATGCAGTGGTTGGAGCAAGAGGAACTATAGGAAAAAATGTTCATGTGGGTGCAGGAGCAGTTATAGCAGGTGTCTTAGAACCACCTAGTGCAAATCCTGTAATCGTTGAAGATAAT
Organism: Clostridiaceae bacterium; assembly: GCA_041639705.1. Lineage (GTDB taxonomy): Bacteria > Bacillota > Clostridia > Clostridiales > Caloramatoraceae > JARDZI01. Next base: position 14,226 of record JBEQBT010000044.1, read on the forward strand.
GTGTTAATTGGAGCTAATGCTGTTGTACTTGAAGGAGTAAGAATTGGTAAGGGTTCTGTCGTTGCAGCAGGTTCTATTGTTACACAAGATATAGGTCCGGGAGTTGTTGCTGCAGGAGCACCTGCAAAGGTAATAAAAAGCGTAGATGAAAAGACAAAGGAAAAGACAAAACTGCTTGATGATTTAAGAAAATAAGCGATAAAAATAGGGGGCTAAGCCCTCTATTTTAAACTTCTTTTCCTTCTTCTATTTCCTCTACACCCTCTACTTCTTCAACTTCTTCAACTCTTTCCATTTTCGAAATTGATACTTCATATGCTGTCTTTTTAATAGAATTCTCTTCTGATAATTTTTTTTCATATTCCCTACTTTGTACTCTACCCCACACTTTAATATGAGAGCCAATTGTAAGAGTACTTGAAAACCTAGCATTTCTACCCCATGCAATTGCTGGTATGTAATCAGATTTATTGTAAGGTCTATTTACAGCAACTAGAAGGTCAGTTATTTCTCTGCCAAAGGGAGTTGTCCTATAAATTGGAGATTTACATATGAATCCTTCAATAAATATTTGATTAGGACTTTTTGATATTTCCTCAATAGGTTTTATATCCCTTGCAAAAATAGTTAATATTAACCTGTTAGCTCCATCAATAAACTTATTATAAGACCTTAATTGACCTTCAATCTTAATCTTTTGACCGTTCTTCATATCAAGTGATACAAATAGTCTTTCTGAAACTGTGATTGGAAGTACATCTGCTGTCTCGCTCAGCCTTGGTACCTCTACATTAAAATTGTAAAAACCTTCCCCATACATTTCATGGCTAAATGAAAGCTCTGAAGCTATAATACCCTCAATGTACACCTTGTTTGTAGAAAGCAAACCCTCTACCATTACCCATCCCTCTCCCTTCGTATTTACATTTACAAATTTTAGTTTCTAAAATATAGATATTAAACCACATTTAAAAATATGAATAAAATATCTATTTTAGAACAAAAATCCCAAAACAATCAAACAAGTATAGGCTGCTAAATAATATCCCACATCATCATGTTTACCTTCTACTTGTATTGGAATTTCACATGGCTGAACAAGAGTTTGGGAAAGAGTAAATATAGCCCTCTGAATACAATAACTAAAACATAATCCCTCAATATCATCTATACTAGATGCTGTTATAGTTGTTCTTCCATTTAAGCCATAAGTTATAGGATAAATATTATCACATTTAAAATTGATGTTCTGTATCGAATCAGAGTTAAATATAATATATCCACCTTCTTTTATATTTGATAAAATATTTTGGATTTGTTCAATTATTGTTTTTGATTCCTCATCTAAAGAAGTCTGTATAATAATATCAAACTTAATTTTATTAATATTTCCTTCCAGTAAATCCTCCCTTGATATCTCAATTATAGAATAGTCTACTTCCCTGTAAAGTAGTTTAATAAACTCTTTAGTGCTCTCCTCCTTTGTTCCAATTATAAATACTTGTTTACCTTTTTTTTTGAGCTCACTGCTAACAATTTCTGCAACTGATGATTTTCCTCTACTTCCCAGAATACCAATAGTTATCACTCAAATCACCTCTACAGTCTAGCTTTAATATATATTTTACATATAGAGGTAAGTTTATTCACTAAAATAGTACATACTGTATTATGGCTTTGCCATTCTTTGTTTTCCCGTATGGTCAATAAAAAAGTTATCTTTATAAATCAATTCTGATACAATTACAAATTTATATCCCTGCTTTTTTATATCCTTAATCAACCTATCCAACACCTTTGGTGTTTGCTCTGCATTATTATGAAATAATATAATTGAACCCTTTCCTATATTATCCATAATTCTATCATATATAACATTCTCCCCTGGGTTAGTCCAGTCCAATGAATCAACATCCCACTGTATACTGAAATGTCCAGTTTCCCTAACCGTCTTTATAACAGTGCTGTTATAATCTCCAAAGGGCGGTCTAAATAGATTAGTTGATTTCCCTGTAATATTTTTAATCTTATCACTTGCAGCATAGATTTCATCTTTTATCTTTTGAGAATCTAATTGGGTAAAATAGGGATGGGTTGAGGAGTGGTTGCCAATCTCATGCCCCATTGATGAAATTTTTTTAACCTTTTCTCCGTATTTATCAGTCCAACTGCCTACAAGAAAAAAAGTAGCCTTAACATTATTCTTTTCAAGTATACTAAGTATCTCATCTGTATACTGGTCACCCCATGCAGCATCAAATGTTAGAGCAAGCTTCTTTTCTTCAGTTTCTACACTATATATTGGGATTTCCTTTTGAGTATTTAGAAAAACATTAATAAACCCAAGTCTTCCACCCATTGCATAAAATATAGACACCATTGTAATGCAAACAACCAATGCAATATTAATAATTGTTTTCTTAGAAATAAAAACAACCTTCAATACCTTTTCCTCCAAAAACTATTTCAATTATATTTTATTAGATTGTGAATGGTTTAATGCTTAAATATCTCAAGCTAAGCTTGAATCTAGAATTTGATTTTTGAAATAACGTGTCTTATTACATTATTTTAATTTCTACCTCATATTGTAGTGGTCGATGCCCACATCGACAGGGTATTAGCATATATGGCACACAATAAAAATGGAGCCTGGAAAACTCCAGAGCTCCTCTATCGAATTGATTATTTCACTGAGTGTATATCTTCTAAGATAGCATTTCGGAAATTTTTTCCGATTTTCATCATCATAAAACTTTGCTTGAGCCATTTCACATTCAATATTTTCCGTAGAGAAATAATCTGTTGTTTGATTTCCAAGCCCATTTACATCGATGAACTTGTGGATTGGGTGGAAGTCACTACATATCATTTTGCCACCATTTTTAAGGAGATTATTCATAACGCCCAT
>JBEQBT010000045.1:0-16907 GCA_041639705.1 Clostridiaceae bacterium
TGCTGGTTCTTGATATACCTTTAATTTCAAGCCTGATTATTATTCCATTGCTGTTAATAAGCATTATCTCGTCGTCATCTTTAACAGTCTTAACTCCAACGATTTTACCTGTCTTATTTGATACTTTGTAGGTTATTATACCTTTGCCACCACGTCCCTGGACTGAATACTCAGTAAAACGAGTTCTCTTACCAAAGCCATTTTCACTAACTATTAGAAGCTCTGATTCTAAAGCTGCTATTTCCATTCCAACAGCTATATCTCCTTCTCTAAGGGTAATGGCTTTAACTCCGGAAGCTGTTCTACCCATGCTTCTAACATCTTCTACCTTAAAGGTTATTGAGTAACCTTTTTGAGTAACAAAAACTATTTTGTCACCAGGAGTAGTTAATTTCACTCCTATAAGTTCATCTTCAGTCCTAAGGTTTATTGCATTTATACCAGTTTTTCTTATAGAATTATATTCACTTAACCTTGTTCTCTTTATGATTCCATTTTTAGTAGCGAATACAAGATATTGATCCTCATCAAACTCCTTAAGGGAGATAACCGTTTGTATTCTCTCTCTTGGATTTAATGGAAGAATATTTACAATATTTGTACCCTTTGCAGTTCTGCCTGCTTCAGGTATTTCATACGCCTTTAGCTTATATGCCCTTCCCATGTTTGTAAAGAACAGAATATTATCATGGGTTGAGGTTATATAAAGATGTTCAACAAAATCATCCTCTCTTGTTGATAATCCCTGGATGCCTTTACCACCTCTCTTTTGAGATTTATAGGTATCTCTTGGGATTCTTTTTATATATCCTGCATGGGTTATTGTAACTGCAACTTCTTCTTCCTGAATAAGATCTTCAATATTTATCTCTTCAGAATCCGCTTCAAGCATTGTTCTTCTTGGGTCATTATACTTATTTTTAATTTCTATAAGCTCATCTTTAATTATTTGAAGAACAAGTCTCTCATTCTCAAGAACTTCTTTTAGATAATTTATTGTTTTTATTAATTCAGAATATTCATTTTCAATCTTTTCTCTCTCTAACCCTGTTAGCCTTCTAAGTCTCATGTCCAGTATTGCCTGGGCTTGCTTATCAGAAAACTCAAATCGCTCAATCATTCTTTCCTTAGCTATGTCGTCATTTTTAGAGCTTCTGATTATTTTTATTATTTCATCCATATGATCAAGGGCAATTTTTAAACCTTCTAAAATATGAGCTCTTGCTTCAGCCTTATTTAAATCATATTGAGTTCTTCTTCTGATTATAACTTTCTGAAAATCTATATAATGTCCTAATATTTCCTTAAGATTCAATGTTTTAGGCTCATTATTAACAAGAGCAATCATTATAATACCAAAGGTTATTTGCATATTCGTATGCTTATACAAAAGATTAAGAACGATATTAGGGTTTGCATCCCTTTTAAGTTCAATTACTACTCTCATTCCATCTCTATCTGACTCATCCCTAAGATCTGATATGCCCTCTATTCTTTTATCCTTAACAAGATCAGCAATTGCTTCAACAAGCCTAGCCTTGTTAACCTGATAAGGGAGCTCAGTTACAATTATTTTGTTTCTTCCCTTTTCTTCCTCAATTTCAGCCTTGGCTCTTACCTTAACCTTTCCCCTACCTGTTTCATACGCCTGTCTAATACCCTCTTTACCAAGTATAATACCAGCAGTTGGAAAATCAGGTCCCTTAACCTTTGTCATTAAATCCTTTATTGTAGTTTCAGGATCATCTATAAGCATTACAGTTCCATCAATAACCTCTCCAAGATTGTGAGGAGGTATATTTGTTGCCATACCAACTGCTATTCCTGATGAACCATTTACTAAAAGGTTAGGGAATCTTGATGGTAGTACAAGTGGTTCTTTTTCAGTACCATCGAAATTATCTGTAAAATCTACTGTATCCTTTTCTATGTCCCTTAACATCTCCATAGCAATTTTAGATAGTCTAGCTTCTGTATAACGCATAGCAGCTGGACTATCACCATCCACAGAACCAAAGTTTCCATGACCATCAACTAATGGACATCTTATTGAAAAGTCCTGTGCAAGTCTAACCATTGCATCATATACTGATGAATCACCATGTGGATGATATTTACCTAATACGTCCCCTACTATTCTAGCACTTTTTCTGTGTGCTTTATCAGAACTAACACCAAGTTCATCCATAGAAAATAATATTCTTCTGTGAACAGGCTTAAGTCCATCCCTAACATCTGGAAGTGCACGACCAACAATAACAGTCATAGCATAGTCTATATAGGATTGTTTCATCTCATCCTTTATATCAACACCAACAATTTTTTCTTCCATAAATTCACCTCATTCGCACTTTAAAAATTGTTTAACTTTTGTGGACATAGAAATCCACCACTACTTGTGATTATCACATGCTAAATAAATACTATATATCAAGATTCTTAACTTTTTTAGCATTCTCAACTATGAAATTACGTCTTGGTTCAACCTTTTCACCCATTAAAACGGTAATTATTTCATCTGCAGCTATGGCATCTTCTATTTCTACTTGAAATAAAGTTCTAAACTCTGGATTCATAGTTGTATTCCAAAGCTGCTCTGGATTCATTTCTCCAAGACCTTTATACCTCTGAATTGAAACATTCCCATCCTTGCCTAATTCAGCTAACTTCTTCTCAAGTTCCTTATCACTATAAACATAATAATCCTTTTTACTCTTGTTTATTTTATACAGTGGTGGCTGAGCAATATAAACATGTCCTTGTTCCACAAGGGGTTTCATATATCTGTAAAAGAATGTGAGGAATAGTGTTCTAATATGTGCTCCGTCAACGTCCGCATCTGTCATTATTATTATCTTATCGTATCTTATCTTTTCAACATCAAAATCATCATCAATTCCTGCACCAAATGCAGTAATCATACACCTTATTTCCTCATAGCCTAATATCTTATCAAGCCTCTGTTTTTCAACATTCATTATCTTACCTCTAAGTGGTAGGATTGCCTGAAACTTTCTATTCCTACCTTGCTTTGCAGAACCTCCCGCTGATTGTCCCTCAACAAGGTATATTTCGCAAAGCTTAGGATCCCTTTCAGAACAATCAGCAAGCTTTCCAGGAAGTGATGTGTTTTCTAAAACATTCTTTCTTCTTGTAAGTTCCCTTGCTTTTCTTGCAGCATCCCTTGCTCTTGCTGCTAATATGCACTTTTCCATAATAGCTTTTGATATAGATGGATTTTCTTCTAGGAATGCAGATATTTTTTCTCCTACAACTGTATCCACTATACCTCTAACTTCAGTATTTCCAAGCTTAGTCTTTGTCTGTCCTTCAAACTGAGGGTTAGTAACCTTTACAGAAATTACTGCTGTAATCCCTTCCCTTGTATCTTCACCTGAAAGATTTTTGTCAGCTTCCTTTAAAAAACCATACTTTCTTGCATAATCATTAATAACCCTAGTAAGTGCGGTTTTAAAGCCTATTACATGTGTTCCACCTTCGGTTGTATCTATATTATTTGCAAATGAGAAGAGATTTTCATTGTATCCATCGTTATACTGCAGTGCTATTTCTACTAAAGTATCATCCTTGCTTCCCTCAATATATACAGGCTTTTCATGTAGAACCTCTTTATTTCTATTTAGGTATACTACAAACTCATTTATTCCACCATTATACTGGTAAACTTCACTTTTTTCAGTTCTCTCATCTATAAAGGTTATCTTAATTCCTTTATTTAAAAAAGCTAATTCTCTTAATCTTTGTGATAGAGTTTCAAATTCATATTCAATTGTTTCAAATATTTCAGAATCAGCCAACCAAGTAACCTTAGTTCCTGTAATTTTTGATTTTCCAATAACTTCTAGGGGTGTTACAGTTTTACCCCTTTCAAATCTTTGTTTACTAATTTTCCCGTCCAGCATTACTTCAACCTCAAGCCATTCAGAAAGTGCATTAACAACTGATGCACCAACTCCGTGAAGACCTCCTGATACCTTATAGCCTCCACCTCCAAACTTTCCACCTGCATGAAGTACAGTATATACTACTTCTACAGCAGGCATATTCATCTTTGGATGCATACCTATAGGTATTCCTCTTCCATCATCAACTACTGTAACCGAATTGTCAGGATGAATGGTAATATCAATATTATTACAGTATCCTGCCATTGCCTCATCTATTGCATTGTCAACTATTTCATAGACAAGATGCTGTAGTCCCCTTGGACCTGTGCTGCCTATATACATACCTGGTCTTTTTCTTACTGCTTCTAGTCCTTCTAATACTTGTATCTGTTCTGCCTCATACTTTTCTGTTACTTTAGCCATTAAATCCACCTCTTTTATGCATTATAGTTCATCGACAAATCCACTTCTTTTTGCCAATGTAATTGAGGAAATAGGTGATAAGTATATAATACTCTTTTTATTTCTTTCGGTTAATATAAAGGATTTAGGATCATCCTTAGTTATTCTCTTTATAAAGCCCTCTTCTTCTGCTATCTTTAGAAAATGTCTGGTGTCTATACTTGTTGTGGAATTTATATCAAATATTGCAATAACTTCTCTTAAAGGTATTACTACATTCTCACCTAGATGTAGAAACATATATAGAATCCTCCTTAAGCTTTTAATTTTATTTCCTCACAGTTTTATTAAAAAAATGATTTCTATAATAAATTATAATCCTAATTTTAAAAAAAGTACACCTAATCTTTTATATAAAGGGTTTTTATATAAAAATCGAACACTAGTTCGATATAAATACTAATATGTGCTTTCCTGCATTTACAACTTTTCAACTACTCCTTCTTTAACAATAAAAATATTTTTATGTTCAAAATGAAAGGAATTTAAATCATTTAAGCTTGTGCAGGTTACTATTGTTTGAATTTCTTTAAGTGATGTTAATAAAAAACTTTGCCTTTTTGAATCAAGCTCCGACAATACATCATCTAATAACAAAATAGGGTATTCTCCTACCTCAGACTTAATTATTTCAAGCTCTGATAACTTTAGCGACAGGGCTGCCGTTCTCTGCTGTCCCTGAGATCCATACATTCTTGCATCCATACCATTTATATTAATTAATAAATCATCCCTGTGTGGACCTTTCATTGTGATTCCTCTATTTATATCGTCATTTATATTTTCAATATAATACTTTAAAAGCTTATTTTTTACATCATTTTTATCCTTAAATTCATCTATACTTAGCTGATAAACTATTTCAAGTTCTTCTTTACCGTCTGTAATCTTTCTGTGCATGAGTTTTGCAATGAGTCCGAGCTTTTTTATAAACTCATGCCTGACTTCAGTAATAAAACTACCATATTCTGCAAGCTGCTCACTAAAAACTTCAATTGTAGATTTTATTGAGTTGGAATATTTTCCTGATTTTAAAAGGCTATTTCTTTGCATTAAGCAATTGTTGTACTGTGAAAGTGCATAGTGATATTTAGGCCTTATCTGATTTAATTCGTTATCAATAAACTTTCTTCTTAGTCCTGGACCTTCTTTTACAAGTTTTAAATCCTCTGGTGAGAATATTACTGCGTTTACTGTTCCTAGAACGTCAGATGTTTTAGTTTTTTTTATTCCATTTATCTTTATAGCTCTTTTTTCTTCACTGCTTATTAAAAACTCCATGAGAATTTCATTGAGGTTTTTACCTACTTCGCCCCTTATATAAGCCCTTGTTTTCCCCCATTTTATTAGGTCCTTATCCCTTGGTGTCCTGTGGGACTTCATACTGCTCATATAATATATGGATTCTACTATATTTGTCTTTCCCTGGGCATTTTCACCCACAAATATATTTAATCCCTTATTAAAATTTAAATTTAAACTCATGTAATTTCTAAAATTCTTAAGCTCAAGGGTTTTTAAATACATAGAAATTCTCCTAAACTAAATTATTTGAAACTCACCAACCTCAGTAATATTAATTATATCACCCTTATGCAGCTTTTTACCTCTTTCCATGGCTACCTTTCCATTTACTGAAATATCCCCATTTGCAATCATTATTTTAGCAAAGGAGCCACTGTCTGCAATGCCAGCCCATTTTAAAAATTGATCAAGCTTTATATACTCTGTACTTATTTCTATACTTTTCATAATAAACCTCCTTTTCATCAAGAAACTGTAGAAAACCACCTGATATCAGGTGGTTAGTTATTTCCATTTATTCTTACTGGAAGAACAAGATATATATAATCATCACTATCTGATTTTTTAATAATACATGGGCTTACATTTGTAGAAAACTCAAGATATACTTCTTCTGAGTCAATAATTCTTAGAACGTCTAAAAAATATTTTGCATTGAATCTAATCTTTAGTTCATCACCCTCCAAATTAATTTTTACTTCCTCATAAACCTTACCCATTTGTGAGTTAGATGTAATTATAAGCTTATCTTCTTTTATATCAAAGGTTATTAGATTAGTTCTTCCTTCTCTAGCAAGAAGTGAGGCACGTTCTATACAATCCATTAATTCTCCAACATTTGCTCTTACTCTCAGTCTGTATTCATCTGGTAATATTTGTCTATAGTTAATAAAGTCGCCATCTAAAAGTCTTGATATAATTTTAGTATTGCCAAGATTAAACAAAATATGATTTGGTGTAAAAGTAATTTTAACTAATTCGCCGGATGGTTCAAGTATTTTGGATATTTCAGTTAAGGTTTTCCCAGGAATTACTGCGCTTATGTTGTTTTTATTATTAATATTAACAGATTTTATAGCTAACCTGTATCCATCAAGTGCCACAAAGCTTAAAATATCTTCCTTTACTTCAAATAATACCCCTGTAAGTATAGGTCTTGTCTCATCCTGTGCTATAGCAACTATTGTCTGTTTAATCATACTTCTTAATATATCCTGAGAAACCTCATACATAGAATTTTCATTTATTACAGGAAGCCCAGGAAACTCAGCTGAATTATTTCCTATTAATGTAAATTCTGATTTTTGACATGTTATGTAAACATTATTATTTTCAATTTTTAATGTAAGATCATCATTTGGAAGTTTTCGAACAAACTCTCCTAATAATTTTGAATTTAATACTATTGAACCATTTTGGTGTACATCTGCACTTAGATAGGTTTCTATTCCTAAATCTAAATCTGTAGCTGTTAATATAACCTTGTTATCAATTGCTTTTATTAAAATACCTTCAAGTATAGGATAGGTTGTTTTACTTGAGGTTGCTTTTTGTACAGTATTTATTGCTTCTTGAAAAATGTTTTTTTCACAGGTAAACCACATGATAAATCCTCCTTTTATCCACAGTGTAAAATTTATATAATTAAGAGAGATAATATAATAAATTATTAGTAGTAATAGTAATAGGGGCTGTGGAAATGTGTATAACCCCTGAAAGTAATATTATTAAAAGGATAAGACAAAAGTAATTGTGGATAAATTGTTAGCATCTATGCTTAATTTATCCACTATATTGTTGCTAATTTTATTTAAAAATAATTATCAACAGCGTAATCACCTTAAAAATACACTATTGTGGATTATTTTTGTTGAAGCTTTTTTGTGAGATCATCAATTGTATCTTTTAGGCTGTCATCTTCACCTACTTCTCTATTTATTTTTTCATATGCATGTATAACAGTAGTATGATCCCTTCCTCCAAACTCCTCTCCTATCTTAGGAAGTGAAAGGTCAGTAAGTTTTCTTGAAAGATACATTGCAATCATCCTTGGAAATGCAACATTTCGTGTCCTTCTCTTTGATTTAAAATCATCAATTCGAAGATTATAATAACTTGAAACAATATCCTGTATAAGGTTTATAGTTATTTGCTTTGAATTTCTGTTAGATATTAACTCTTTAAGTGCTTCTGATGCAAGATCAACACTTATGTCCTTATTAGTTAAGGATGAAAATGCAACTACTCTAATAAGAGCGCCTTCAAGCTCTCTTATATTGGATTGAATTTTATTTGCAATGTAAACTAGTACATCATTTGGCATATTTAAATTTTCAACATCGGCTTTTTTCTTAAGAATTGCAATTCTTGTTTCATAATCTGGTGGTTGAATGTCTGCAATTAGTCCCCACTCAAATCTTGATCTAAGTCTATCCTCTAATGTTGGAATATCCTTTGGAGGTCTATCACTTGATATAATTATTTGTTTATTTGATTCATGCAGTGTATTAAAGGTATGGAAAAATTCTTCCTGAGTTCTTTCCTTACCAGCAATAAACTGAATATCATCTACTAATAATACATCTACATTTCTATATCTATTTCTAAATTCTACATTTTTATCATCTTTAATTGAATTAATGAGCTCATTTGTAAATTTTTCTGAAGAAACATACACAACCTTTGCATTTGGGTTTTCTTGAAGGATGTAGTGTCCAATTGCATGCATTAGATGGGTTTTTCCTAGTCCAACCCCTCCATATATAAAGAGTGGATTATAGGCCTTTGCAGGGGCTTCTGCAACTGCCAGGGATGCAGCATGGGCAAAACGATTACTATTGCCTATTACGAAGGTATCAAATGTGTATTTTGGAATTAAAGCAGATGTTAAAAATTCTTCAGGAGTATCTTTAATTCTACGCTTATCCCTTTCATTATTATTATTACTTTGAATTTGAATATCCTTAATCATTTCATCAGAGCTTAATAAAAAGGTTACCTCATATTTTTTTGATGATACTAACTTTATTGCATTTGAAATTAAATCTTTGTATCGTGCCTCTAGTATTCCCTTGGTAAAGTCGTTTGGAACTGATAAAAAAATTGTATCCTGGGAAATTTTAATTGGTTCAATGCATTTAATCCAAGTATTAAAGCCAACCTCTGTTAATTCTGCTTTTATAATATTGAGAATTTTTTCCCATAAGTCAGATAGTTGATTACCCATGCGACTGCCTCCTATTCCTTAGGTAAAAAGTAAAATATTTAAATCAACAAAGTTATCCACAGATAGTTATTACATAAAAGAAGATAACCAAAACTGGAAAAAATTATTCACACCACTGTGAATATGTTTATAAAAGTTGCAAAAAAATAAATTTGAGATATTATCCACATTTCATTAATAACATGATTAACATGGACAAAATATTGAGATATTATATAAAAAAGAATGAAAAAATTATAATTAATCAAGTTATGCACATGCTTATCCACAGAATGTGCATAACTTGACATTAATCAACAAAAAATAAACAAATAGAAAAATTTATAACTTGTTTATATATTATCAAAAAAATTATCCACAATCAACAGTTATCCACAATTTAGTTTTTGTGGATAAAAAACTGGATTGAAATCATGTATTTCTTGACAGTTAGCCTCCAGAAATATATAATCTTTGTAGTAATGCAATTTGCGAAGTTCCGCATTGTTATATAAAATTGCTAAAGGAGGTGTTCGGAATGTTTATGACTTATCAACCAAAAAAAAGACAAAGAAAAAGAGAACATGGTTTTAGAAAAAGAATGAAGACTAAGAATGGTAGAATAGTTTTGCTTAGAAGAAGAAGAAAAGGTAGAAAAAAATTGACAGCATAAGGCCGCTATTCTGTGGCCTTTTTCTTCAATAGGATTAATTGTTTATGAGGAAAGTTCTTTAGACAAATATCCTTGGCTTTTAAAGAAGGGGAAATGAAATGAAAAGTGAAGAAAGAGTCAAGAAAAATTCGCACTTTAGATATATATATAATCGAGGCAAATCAATTAGTAATGCAAGCTTAGTAATGTATACTAATAAAAATAATAAACCTATTAATAGAATTGGTATTTCTGTTAGTAAGAAAGTTGGAAACAGTGTAATTAGAAATAGAGTAAAAAGATTGATAAAGGAAAGTTACAGAAATAATAAGGATAGGTTTATAAAAGGATATGACATAATATACATTGCACGTATAGGAACTTCAAAGTTAAAATATATTGATATTGAAAGATCTATTTTTAATTTAGCAAAAAGAGGTGGAATATTAAAAGAGGGTGTTAACAATTGAAAAAATTCTTAATATTTGTTATAAGAATTTATAGAGTATTTATATCACCTATAAAACCACCAAGCTGTCGTTTTTACCCGACATGCTCAACATATGCAATTCAAGTTATTGAAAAATATGGTGCCCTTAAGGGTACTTTTATGGCTATAAAGAGGATACTGAAATGTCATCCGCTACATCAAGGGGGATATGATCCGGTTCCTTAAAAAGGAGGTTTAAGTATTGGATTTTTTAATAAGACCATTAACTAGTTTTTTCGATTTAATATCTCAGGGTATGATTTCTATCACAGGTAGTAATAATTTAGGACTTGCTTATACTTTTGCTATATTCATTTTTACAGCAATAATAAAGCTGGTGCTACTACCATTGACTATAACTCAGACAAAATCAACTGCAAAGATGACAGAAATGCAACCAAAGCTTAAGGAATTACAGGATAAATACAAAAATGATCCAAAGAAGTTACAGGAAAAGCAGATGGCAATGTATAAGGAAGCAGGAGCTAATCCAATGGCAGGATGTCTTCCATTGTTACTGCAGTTTCCAGTATTCATAGCAATGTATCAAATGTTATATAAATATCCTGGATTTGACAAAGTACCGTTTTTTAAATTAATTGCTTGGAATGAAATTACTAATAGGCAAGATACTACTACTATTATTGGTTTAGTATTACTAGTTGCTCTTCCACTAATTTCTGCTGCAACTACTTATATTCAAGGCATAATGATGGCACCAAAGGGAGATAACCCTGGTGCAAAGCAGCAAAAGCAGATGAATCTATTTATGACATTATTTATAATTTATATGGGATTTACATTCCGTTCATCCCTTGTTATGTATTGGATCGTTCAAAACGTAATACAGATATTAACACAATATTTTATCATAAACAAAGTAAAGAAAAATGAAGAGACAAAGCTTGTAAAATAAGGTGGTGAAAACCTAATGAGATTTATAGAAATTACAGGTAAGAATATTGATGATGCAGTTGAGAATGGTCTTAGGGAACTTGAACTTAAAGCAGATAAAGTAGAAGTTGAAGTTTTAGAGCATGGTAGTAAGGGTATATTTGGAATTGGTGCAAAGCCTGCCAAGGTAAAATTAACAGTAAAGCATGACTATACTACAGTTGCTAAGATATTTCTTAATGATATTCTTGATAAAATGGATATTAAATCTGAAATAATTATTAAAGAAGAAGCTGATATGATTAGAATAAACCTCGTTGGACCAGATATGGGTATTTTAATTGGATATAGAGGTGAAACTCTTGATGCACTCCAGTATCTACTAAGTCTTGTAGTAAATAAGGAAAATAAAGATAATGATTATAAAAAAGTTATTTTAGATACTGAAAATTATAGAAAAAAGAGAGAAGAAACCTTAATAAGGCTTGCAAATAAACTTGCCTATAAGGTAAACAAGTATAATAAGAGTATTACTCTAGAGCCTATGAATCCTTATGAAAGAAGAATAATTCATGCGGCACTGCAAAGCCACCCACATGTAACAACTCACAGTCAGGGTGATGAACCATATAGAAAAGTTGTAATTGAACTAAAAGATTAAAACTAAAGCCATATATGGAAAATACCATATATGGCTTCTTCTATGAATAATATTATTTGTTTTTTGATTTTTTGGTATAATATAATTTTAGAACCATTAAAATAATCCTAAAATCCAAGGAATTTAGTTAAGGATGTGAATTTAATGAACCTAGATGACACAATTGTTGCAATTTCGACTGCAATCGGTGAGGGAGGCATTGGAATTGTAAGAATATCAGGTGAGAACGCTCTAAATATATTAAATAGGGTTTTTATAAATTTTAGAGATAAGAATACTATGGAAATGAAGAGCTTTACTATAAGATATGGTCATATAATTGATAATGAAACAAATGAAAAAGTCGATGAGGTTATTGTAAGTTATATGAAATCACCTAATACATATACTAAGGAAGATGTGGTTGAGGTAAACTGCCATGGAGGAGTTGTAGCAGTTAGGAGGGTACTGTCCTTAATTCTAAAAAATGGTGCTCGACTTGCTGAGCCTGGGGAGTTTACTAAAAGAGCATTTTTAAATGGTAGAATAGATTTATCCCAGGCAGAGGCTGTAATTGACCTAATCAGGGCAAAGACTGATGAAAGCATGGAAATTGCTTTAGAGCAATCAGAGGGTAAGCTGTCAAAAAAGGTAAAAGCTTTAATGAATAAGCTTCTTGGGATGCTGGCACATGTTGAAGCAGCAGTGGCATTTCCCGAGGATGATATTGAAAATATAGTTAATGATGAAATGATTAAAAATGGAAAGAAAATTAATATTGAAATAGATTTATTAATCCAAAGTGCTCGAACTGGAAAGATATTAAGAGAAGGGCTTAACACTATTATTGTTGGAAAACCAAATGTGGGGAAATCATCACTATTAAATGAGCTGTTACAGGAAAAAAGAGCTATTGTTACAGATATTCCTGGTACAACAAGGGATGCTATTGAAGAATATATAAATATAAAGGGGATACCAGTAAAACTTGTTGACACCGCGGGAATTAGAAGCACACATGATGTGGTTGAAAGTATTGGAGTTGAGAAAAGCAAGGAATATATCGAAAAATCAGATTTAGTTATATTTATGATAGATAATAACAGACCTATTGAGGATGAGGACGAAGAAATTATTAAAATTGTAAATGGTAAAAAGGTAATTGTGGTCGTTAATAAAACTGATCTTCCAAAGAAAGTTGATATTGAGTATGTAATGAGTAAATTAGATAATACTCCATTTATTCTAACTTCAATAAATACTGAAAATGGGATAGAATTAATAAAGGATAAAATTGCAGAGATGGTATTTGAGGGACACATAAAACCTAAAGACATAGCTGTTACCAATGTTAGGCATAGGGATGCACTTATTAAGGCAAAAGAAAGCGTTCAAAGAGGAATAGATACCATTGTGTTAGGATTACCTCTGGATTTTGCGGGAATTGACTTTAAAGATGCATATTTAAGACTTGGGGAGATAACAGGTGACACTGTTGAAGAGGATATAGTAGATAGAATATTTGCTGATTTTTGTATTGGTAAGTGAACTCGTCCAGCTAAAGCTGGACATTGAAACTTTGGTGGGGGACTCTACCCCCACCAAAGTAGGCAATGGTACTCCCACTTATAGAAGTGGGAGTCTTGAAAGTGGATAAAAGAAGGGAGGTAGAAAATGTATAAGGGTGAAGGTTATGATGTAATAGTTATAGGAGCAGGTCATGCAGGCTGTGAGGCATCCCTGGCAGCAGCAAGAATGGGCTGCAATACTCTTTTGATAACACTAAATCTTGATAGTATAGCAATGATGCCCTGTAACCCATCAATAGGTGGAACCGCTAAAGGTCACCTAGTAAAGGAAATAGATGCACTTGGAGGACAGATGGGTTTAACCATTGATCATACATATATTCAACTAAAACTTTTAAATACTGCTAAGGGACCTGCTGTTCATTCGTCAAGGGCTCAGGCTGATAAGCAAAAATATCAGAAGTATATGAAGCATGTATTAGAACAGCAGGTAGGCTTAACAATAAAGCAGGATGAGGTTATTTCAATTGATGTGGTCGAGGGAAGAATAAAGGGAATTTCAACTAGAAACGGAGCTTACTTTGAGTGTAAAACTGTTATCTTAACTACAGGAACATATTTGAAAAGCAAAGTAATAATTGGTGAGGTAATGTATAGCAGTGGACCAAATGGATTAGCAGCAGCAAATGAGTTATCTATGAACCTTATGGAATTAGGAATTGAAATGCGAAGATTTAAGACTGGTACACCTTCGAGAATAAATAAGCAAAGTGTTGATTTTTCTAAAATGGTAATTCAACCTGGAGATGAAAAAATTTTACCCTTTTCGTTTATGTCTGATATTGATGAAATAAGAAGGGAACAAATACCCTGCTATCTAACTTATACTACCCAGGAAACACATGATTTAATAAGAGCTAATCTTTATAGATCACCAATATATAATGGAACTATAGAAGGTGTGGGACCGAGATATTGTCCATCAATTGAAGACAAGGTTACTAGATTTGCAGAAAAACCAAGACATCAGCTTTTTATTGAACCAGAGGGTGAAGATACAGAAGAACTTTATGTTCAAGGTATGTCAAGTTCCCTACCTGAAGAGGTGCAGGTAGCAATGCTAAGAACTATTCCAGGCCTTGAAAGCTGTATGGTTATGAGAACAGGTTATGCAATTGAATATGATTCAATTAATCCAATGCAACTTAAACTTTCACTTGAACTCAAGGAGATAGATGGATTGTTCTGTGCAGGGCAGATAAATGGAACATCAGGTTATGAGGAGGCAGCAGCACAGGGAATAGTTGCTGGAGTTAATGCTTCATTGAAAGTCACTGGAAGAGAACCAATGATATTGGATAGGTCAGAAGCATACATTGGTGTATTAATAGATGATCTTGTTACAAAAGGGACGAAAGAGCCATATAGAATTATGACATCACGAGCAGAGTATAGATTAATATTGAGACAGGATAATGCTGATATTAGATTGACCCAAAAGGGATATGATGTAGGCCTTGTTACAGAGGAAAGATATTTAAAATTTATAAAAAGAAAAGAGTTGATAAGTGAAGAATTAAAACGAATTAAAAAGGTTTTTTTTCCTCCATCTGATGAAGTAAATGAATTTTTAAGAAAATATGGGAGTTCTGAAGTAATTAGTGGTACCAATTTATTTGAATTAATAAAAAGAACAGAAATGAATTATTTTATAACTTCACAAATTGATAAGGATAGACCAGATTTACCAATAGACGTATGTGAAGAAGTTGATATAGAAACAAAATATGAAGGGTATATTGAAAAACAATTGCAGCAGGTTCAGCAGTTTAAAAAATTAGAAAAGCGCAAAATACCAGGTTATGTAAATTTTATAAATATATCAGGAATAAGAATAGAGGCTAAGCAGAAGCTTTCTCAAATTAAACCTGAGAATATAGGTCAAGCTTCTAGAATATCTGGAGTATCACCTGCTGATATTTCTGTTCTTTTAATACATCTTGAACAATTAAGAAGAAAAAAGGGAGAAAAGTAATGGATATAAGGGAAGTTCTAAAGAACGGAGCTTTAAGTTATAACATTAATTTAAGTGAAGAGCAAATTAATCAATTTAGCTGCTATAAGGATTTACTAAAATCATGGAATGAGAAAATTAATCTTACTGCAATAACAGATGATATGGATATTATAAAAAAACATTTTATTGATTCAATATCAATTGTTAAGAGTGGTGTTTTAAAGGAAGGAATGACCCTAATAGATGTTGGAACTGGAGCAGGTTTTCCTGGTATACCAATAAAAATAATTATGCCAACAATAAAGGTAATACTATTAGATTCATTGAATAAAAGAATTAGTTATTTAAATGAGGTAATAGCTGAATTAAGGCTATATGATATCGAGGCAGTTCATGGCAGAGCTGAAGAATATAGTAAGAATGATAAGTACAGGGAAAAATTTGATGTAGCCACTGCAAGGGCTGTAGCTAATTTATCTGTTTTAAGTGAATACTGTATACCATATGTAAAAATAAATGGGTATTTTATTGCAATGAAAGGTCCATCAATAGAGGAGGAAATAGAGTCTGGAAAGAATGCAATAGGTACTTTAGGAGGAAAATTTGTAGAAATAATTAAGACAGAAATTCTAGGTGAGGAATACAATCATAATATTGTAGTTGTCGAAAAAGTAAAGAAAACAGATGAAAAATATCCAAGAAAATATGCACAAATAGAGAAAAAACCAATAAGATGATGAAAAGTAAAAATATGAAACAGAATTATGAATAATATGTTGTACGTTTTATGGTGGGAAATAGGAGGAAAAGTAAGATGTTTATAGAAATAGTTTAAGAAAGATATTAAAAGGGATGGTGCATATGAAGGCTGAAAAGGAAGTAAAAAGTATACCTATAAATTTAATAAGGCCGAATACCTATCAGCCGAGGAAAATTTTCAGTCATGATGGGATTATAGAGCTTTCACAGTCAATAAAAGAATATGGAGTTCTCCAACCAATAAGTGTAAGAAGAAATGGAACTAGCAATTTTGAACTTATAGCAGGAGAGAGGCGTCTTAGAGCATCACAGCTTGCGGGACTTACAGAAATACCAGCAATTATTATTGATATAACAGATACAGAATCTGCAGTTATTGCTTTAATAGAAAACCTTCAAAGAGAAGATTTGAATTTTATAGAAGAAGCTGAAGGATATAATAACCTAATTAAGGATCATAATTTCACCCAAGAAGGTTTATCATTAAGAATAGGGAAGAAACAGTCAACTATTGCAAACAAACTAAGAATTCTTAAGTTATCAGATAATGTAAAGGGAAGAATAATAAGTGAAGGACTTACAGAAAGACATGCAAGGGCCTTGTTAAAATTACCCAGTGAAGATATGAAAAATGCAGTTATTGATGAAATTTTAAAACGTGGTTTGAATGTGAAAAGAACAGAGGATTTAATAGAAAAGGAATTGAAAAATTTAGAAAAAAAGCTGGAAACAAAAAGTGTGAGAAAGCAAAAAGTTAAGTGGTCAATAAATCCCAAAATAATAACAAATACTATAAAACAAATTATGGACAAGAATGGAATAGAAGCAGAGTATAGTCATAGAGAAGAAAATGATTATATGGAAATTATTATCAAGATACCAAGATGATAACAGGCGGAGTACAGATTGTACTCCGTCTTTATTGTGTAACGAATACCACGGGCTATGCCCGTGGTTCCAAAAGGCTTTTAGCTATGAGTGGAAAAAAATAACCTCCTTTGATAAAATAAATGCAGGTTCGCCAACCGCATTAAATACAAAGGAGG
>JBEQBT010000046.1:0-16721 GCA_041639705.1 Clostridiaceae bacterium
ATGTCTTTTCCCGGGAGCTGAAGGAATTATATACCTTCTGTTTTCATCTGACAGTACAATGTCCTTAACTTTTTTAAACTGTGTGCTGTCTGAAAGAGAGCTTCCTCCAAATTTTGCTACAACTACGTTTTTCATAATATCACCCCTGTTAATTGAATTTTAAATTGTATATAAAAAACTCCCGTCCCAAAACTGGGACGAGAGTACTCACGCTGTTCCACCCAAATTATATTCCATATGTAATGTATGGAATATCCCTTGTAGATTATAACGTAATCAACGTGATGGCTTACTGAATTTCAGCTCTCAAGCTCAGAAGTGGTTTTCAGCTAACCGTGTTTAAAATTGCTCCCAGCCAATGGCAATTTCTCTCTTGAAACCGTATTAAGCCTACTTTTCTTCGTCTTAGCTTATTTCTTTTATTTATTGTATTGGTATACTTTATCGCTGTCAAGTGATAAAACATAAATTATTAAATTCAAAGCAGCATTTTAAGCATATTGCTTTTACTAAAAAAGAAAAGGCTCTCTTTGGTCTGTATACATTAACGAAAAATCAAAATATTCGAAAAAGTGAAATTTTTGTAGTCCACGATACATCATTTTCAAAAAAAAGTTGTTAAACTGGTAATTATTAATAACACAATAGCTATATGTGGTTGTTTAAAATTTATATTTTTAAGGAGGTTAACAATGATTAAACTAATTGGTATTTTAATTATTCTAATTGGGTTCATTCTAAGGATGGATACCATAGCTGTTGTTGTGGTGGCCGGCATCACAACAGGAGTTGTAGCAGGACTATCCTTTAACGAAGTTGTTACAATATTAGGTAAAGCTTTCGTAGAAAACAGGTATATGTCCTTGTTTATAATTTCATTGCCAGTTATTGGAATGCTTGAAAGATATGGGCTTCGTGAGAGGGCAGCACATCTTATAGGTAAAATAAAATCAGCGACCTTCGGAAGACTTGTAGCTTCATACTTAGTAATTAGAACACTTGCAGCTATGTTCTCAATCAGAATTGGTGGACATGTTCAATTTATAAGACCATTAATACTTCCTATGTCAAAGGGTGCGACAGAAAATAGGTATGGCACTATTGATGAAAAGGATGAAGAAACCATTAAAGGTTTAAATGCAGCAGTTGAGAATTATGGGAATTTCTTTGGCCAAAACTTTTTCGTAGCTGCTGGAGGGGTCCTACTTATAGTCGGAGTACTTAAGGAATTAAAATATACAGTTGAAGCAATTGATATAGCAAAAGCATCACTTCCTATTGCATTAATAATAATGGCAGTTGGTTCAATACAATTCTTATATTATGATAGAAAGTTTGAAAGAAAGTACGGTAAGAAAAATACAGTTGAGAAAAAAAATAACATAGAATTATAGGAGGTGTGAGTTATGTTGAAAACATCATTAACAGAATTATTATATGTTTTGAGCGGCCTTCTCTGTTTTTACGCCGTTTATGGAACATTAAAGGATAAAAATCATCCCTCTAGAATACCCACTGCCTTGTTTTGGGGTGTACTGGGCTTTATATTTACCTTCAGCAGAATTGGACTTTTATGGGGAAATAAAGCTTTTGTAATAAAAGATATTTATATAGGCTATTTAGTCCTTGTTATGACGGTACTATCTGCTTTAAAGCTAGTAAAGTTTGATAAATTTAATGAGTCAACTAAGGAATTTAAGGAAAAGGCTTCTAATAAAATAGGAAATAATATATTCATTCCTGCCCTTGCCTTAGCAGTTGTAACCTTTTTAGTTGCACAAATTTGGAATAAGCAATTAGGCTCATTAGTTGCCCTAGGAATAGGTTCTATAGCAGCTATAATTTTAGCTTTTATAATTACAAAGGGTAAACCAAAAGAAATGGCTGATGATGGCAGAAGGTTACTCGAAATAGTTGGACCTGTTAATATTCTACCTCAGCTGTTAGCAGCCTTGGGCTCAGTATTTACAGCAGCAGGTGTTGGTACTGTTATAGCAAATGGCATTAGCAATTTTATACCAAAAGGTAATATTTTGGCAGGAGTTATAGCATATGTTGTTGGTATGGCCCTCTTTACAATGATTATGGGTAACGCTTTTGCTGCATTTGCAGTTATCACAGCTGGTATAGGTGTTCCCTTTGTAATTGCACAGGGTGGAAATCCAGTTATTGTTGCTGCATTAGGTTTAACAGCAGGCTATTGCGGAACTCTATTAACACCAATGGCAGCGAACTTCAATATAGTACCTACTGCTATTCTAGAAATTAAAGATAAAAAATATGGTGTAATTAAGCATCAATTACCAGTTGCTTTAACAATGCTAGTTATCCATATTGTTTTAATCTATACCTGGGCTTTCTAATTTTTTAATATATTTTGCACTACATAATGTATGGGTTTTAAGCTATAGCATTAAAGCCTATACATTATAATAATTATTTGAGGAGGATAAAAATGAAAATTCTAGTAACAAGTTTCGAACCCTTTGGAGGAGAAAATATTAATCCTGCATATGAAGTAGTTAAAAGGATAAAGGATAATATCGCAGGTACAGAAGTAATAAAGCTTCAAGTACCTACTGAATTTAATGTTTGCTTAGAGCATGCTATTAAAAAAATTAAAGAGGTTAGCCCTGATTTTGTTTTAAGCATCGGCCAAGCTGGTGGAAGATATGGAATTTCAGTTGAGAGAGTTGGAATTAATATTAATGATGCTAAAATTCCTGACAATGCAGACCAATTACCTGTTGATGTAAAAATTGATGAACAGGGTGAAGCTGCATTTTTTGCAACAATACCAATCAAAGCTATTGTTGAGGCTATAAAAGATAAAAATATACCTGCTGCAGTTTCGGATTCAGCAGGTACGTATGTGTGCAATAATCTCATGTATGGAGTTCTAAACTATATTAACAATGAAAATTTAAATATTCCAGCTGGCTTTATTCATATACCCTTCCTTTTTCAGCAGGTAATTGAAAAGAAAAATACAGCAGCAATGGACCTAGATTCTATGGTTACAGCTATAGAAACAGCAATAGAAGTTATAGTTACAACCAAGAGAGAGTAAAGGTAAAAAAAGTCAAATGACAAAATCAAAAATATTTGTTTATGGAACTCTTATGGAAAGCTATAGAAACTATAATAGATATTTAAAGGATAGGGTTACTTCTATTGCTAGAGCTTATATATATGGTGAATTGTATCATTTAGAAACCCATGATTGTCCAGCAATAATCGATGGATGTGACAAGGTTTATGGTCAGGTAATTGTATTTACAGATGATGAATTGCATACAGTATTAAATCAAATAGATGAATTTGAAAAATATTTCTTTGATAGTGATGAAATAATTTATGAACGAACTGCAGTGGAGGTTCACTATTTAGATAACTCTACTGAAAGGCTTTCTTTTTACAAATTTATAAATAAGGAAATACTAGTTCAAGAAGATGCAAAATATATCTCATCGGGGGATTGGGGAGAATATATTGGGGGTTTGAAAAGAGTGCCTTGATTTGTAAGGCACTCTTTTTAAACTCTAATCAAAAACAACATCAATATAAGCTTTAAGCTGCTCTGGTTTGTTTATTATTATTTTTTTATTTTGGTAGCTAATTATATCATTGTTCAATAATTCATTTAGACATTTAGTAACTGTAATTCTGGAACAACCAATATTGTTGGCAAGCTCCTGATGGGTAAATACCATATTTACAGTTGTTCTCCCTAAGGGATCTACTTCTGCAAAGGAGGCAAGCCTTAATAATGCATCAGCGATTCTTCCTATTGAATCATTGAATAAATTATTAGTGAGCTGTAACATAATTATTCTATATTTTCGAGTTATACTGTGTATGAAATATCTATAGGCCTCAGGATTTTTATTTAACTCCCTATCAAGTACCTCGTTTTGTATAAAGGAAATATCTGTGATTTCCTTTGCCAAGGTTAATATGGTGTTTTCACCCCCACAAAAGTAAAAGGGTTCGCCAGAAATTTCACCTCTTCTTAATACATATAGGGTGTGCACATTGCCATGGGAACTAACTACATTTTCAGATAGCACTCCCTTTAAAACAATGCCCACATAGGCAGTTTTATCAAAGCAAACACATTCATTCTTCTTATATGACTTAACCTTTCCAATAGCATTGGCTAAATTTATAAAATAATTCCTCATTTTTATTTGCTTTTCATTGTCAAACAGATTCTCATACATTACTAAAACCTCTTTTTATATTTATATATTCAAATTAGATACAATTAGAAAAGATATAGCACCAAAAATACTCAATTTATAATTCAGCTTAATACAAGCTTTATTACTCCAAACCTTTAAATTTATATTTTATACTTGCAAGTAACATAGGGTATAAATAATATTTTAAACACTGGGTTTTTGTATGATCTGTCCTGACCTTTTGATTATTCTTTTATTTACTTATCCTATCCATGGTATCCTTATAGATAGGATAATGTAGTAATATCTAATAATTATGTCATATTCACATATTAAAATTGAATAAGTGATTTGAGTTTAAATCGGCCTAAAAGAAATGGAGATTGACAACATTTGCCCAGATTTTCAGTGGGATGAACAAAATGTCCCATGGTTTCATTGTATTAAAATGCTTTATTACTGTCAAGTTGTAAATTATAAAATGGGACAAATGTCCTACAAATAAATTTTATTAAGTAAAATGAAGGAAAATCATTATTAATAAAGAATATAATAAATAAATTTAACAATAATAAATATTTTTAGGGACATGTGTCCTGTCTAAAATGCTGTATATATATTACTATTAGGAAGCAGGGTAAAATGGATATTAAAGAGATTTTAGAAAACAACCCAAACATTTATAATATGTTAAAGGACTGTCCATATGAGATACTTAAAAAATGGGAGATTAAAAAATATCCCAGGAATTTCACCATTTGCAGGCAGAGTGAAGTCTATGACTATTTTTATATAATCATCGATGGTTATATAAATATTTATATGACTGCTGAAAATGGAAAAAAATATTCACAGGCTATATATAAAAAAGGTGACTATTTTGGGGAGCTTGAAATTTTTACTCGAATGCCCTACATATGTTTTGTGGAAACAATTACAGATTCAACAATATTAAGAATAGGTAGAGAATATTTTCTGCAGTGGCTGGAATTAGATAGAAATATAACAAATTATATTATGCATACATTATGTGAGCAATTTTATAATCTTTCTAAAAAAGCCGGGGAGGATACATTATATTCTTTAAAGCACAGAGTGTGCCACTATCTTTTTTGCTGCCATCATGATGGTGTTAATTGTGAGGATGGGATTAGGCTTAATATTATTAAAGAGCAGCTAAGTGAACAGTTTGCTGTGACACAGAGAAGTATAAACAGGATACTTCAATATTTAAAGGCTAATAATATTATTGAGGAAAAGAACAACTTTATAATTATTAAAGACTTAAAAGAACTGGAAAATGAAGAGGAAATGAGTAGATTTGAATAACAGTTAATCCTAAGGACTAAAGAGGAGGATATTTATGGGAAATAATTTGCAGCCCCACATTAGATGCTGCGATGAAGACGCAGCGGATTATGCAATACTTCCTGGGGACCCAGAAAGAGTTGAAAGAATAAAGGAATTTCTTGATAATACAAAAGATATTGCATATAATAGGGAATTTAAAACAATAACTGGCTATTATAAGGGTGTTAAAGTTATGGCTACATCCACTGGAATTGGAGGTGCCTCTACATGTATTGCAGTTGAAGAATTAAAAAATATAGGTGTAAATACATTAATAAGAATAGGAAGCTGCGGTGCTAATCAACAGAATATGAAGCTTGGTGATATTGTTATAGCATGTGGTGCAGTCAGAAATGAAGGAACCTCCCTGGCATATGTTGAAAAAGGATATCCTGCTATACCTAATACTGAGTTAATGTTCAATATAATAAAAGCTGCTAAAGAGCTTGGCGCTAATTATCACTGTGGAATAATAAGAAGCCATGATAGTTTTTATACAGATAATGAAGATGCCATAGATGAATATTGGTCTAAAAAAGGGATACTTGCTTCGGATATGGAAACTGCACCTCTTTTTGTGATTGGTGGATTGAGAGGTTTAAGAACTGCTTCAATATTAAATGTAGTTGTAGAGTATAATTCCAGCCTTGAAAATGGAATAAATGATTATGTGAATGGGGAAAATGCAACAAAAAAAGGCGAAGAAAATGAAATTCTTACTGCCCTGGAAGCGATAGTTTCCATTGATACAAATACTAAATTAGAAAGATTATAAACCTCTTTAAAGTCTTGGGGTTTATTTATCTAAGATAATAAAAAATAGGAGGTATTTTTATGAGTAAGAAAAGCCCATGGTCCTTTCGATTTTCAACTGCAGCCCTTGTATTGATCCCTGCAGCAGTAGGTATCAATTACATAGGCAAATTATTTGCGGGAGCTCTAAAACTTCCATTGTGGCTCGATGCCATTGGAACCGTTCTTGCTAGTATGCTTGCTGGTCCAATTGTTGGAGCTATAAGCGGTCTTATCAATAATATTATCTATGGATTGACAATGGACCCTGTCTCTTATCTATGGAATTACAAGTGTTGCAATAGGCTTAACAGTAGGTATTATGGCACACAAGGGATGGATTAAAAGTTTTGGGAAAGCATTTGTTATAGGCCTTGTTGTAGCATTGGTTTCTGCAGTAGTTTCAACTCCAATTAATATAGGATTCTGGGGAGGACAGACAGGAAACATCTGGGGAGATGCATTATATACTTATTTAATTGCAAATGGGTTCCCAGTATGGATTTCATCATTCCTTGATGAATTAGTAGTTGACCTGCCAGACAAGGTAGCAACAGTAATGATTGGGTATGGTATTTTTAAGAGCCTTCCAAAGAAACTTACTGTATTATATAATAATAATCAGGAAATAGAAACATTATAATATTAAGGCTGCGCATAGCGCAGCCCTAATATTTAGGGTAGGTGATATTTATAAAAGCAATGAGTTTATATGTAGAAAAAAATTCCCCTATACATAAAATTGATCCAATAAGTAAGATTTTGTACATAGCAGCAGCTATTTTAATACCAATAATACTTAACACAAGGAGTGCAGCATATACATGGCTGATTATAAGTGTTGTGGTGCTGCTTATTGCAAGAGTATTTCGAAAAATTGTACCTTTAATAGGCTTTAGTTTGATAATATTACTCTCAATAATAATTATTCAGGGACTATTTAGGCCTGGTAACAATACACCACTATTTAGTATTGGTCCAGCAACCTTCTACAGAGAGGGGCTTAATTATGCATTTGGAATAGTTATAAGAGTTGTTACAATACTATGCTCCTTTTCAATTTTAGTATTGACAACAAAACCTTCTGATTTAATAGAGACACTTGTAAGAAAAGGGTTATCTCCAAGAATAGGTTATGTTTTAAGCTCTGTTCTTCAGATAATACCCCAGATGACATCTACTATGGGAACGATAATGGATGCCCAGAGGTCAAGGGGGATGGAGACGGAAGGGAAACTCAGTGTTAGAATTAAAGCTTTTTTCCCACTAATAGGACCAGTTGTTATGAATTCACTTATTAATACAAGGGAAAGGGCTATGGCACTTGAAGTGAGGGCATTTAATTCAAAGGTAAAGAAAACATTTTTAAATGAGGAAATAAAGTATTCCTATAATAAAGTAATTCAATTGATTTTAGTAGGTATGATAATATTTGCTGTTATATGGAGGATATTAATGTGAAAAAGATAATTGTAGAAAATCTTAAATACAAATATCCCCTTACAGAACGCCTTGCTCTTAATGATATTTCCTTTGATGTAGAAGAAGGAGAGTTTATAGGTATAATAGGTAAAAACCAATCAGGAAAGTCTACACTTTGCCAGGCTATTGTGGGACTTGTTCCACATTTCTATAAGGGAGCCTATGGCGGAAAAGTACTAGTTGATGGGATGGTAGTCAAGGAGACAGATATAAACAGTCTTTCCTTAAAAGCCGGGATAGTATTTCAAAATCCCTTTACTCAAATAACAGGTTCAAAGCTCACGGTTTATGAGGAAATAGCATTTGGACTTGAGAATATGGGAATAGATAGAAAACAAATGATAGAGAGAATAGATTATGCACTGGAATTATTGGATATATACAAATACAAGGATAGAAATCCATTTGACCTATCAGGAGGTCAGATGCAGAGAATGGCTATAGCAAGTATTATTGCTATGAAACCACAGGTAATAATACTGGATGAACCAACTTCACAGCTGGACCCACAGGGATCTGAGGAAGTGTTTAAAGCAGTTCAGAGCCTTAGCAAAGAAGGAATGACCATAATAATGGTTGAACACAAGATTGAAAAAATTGCAAAATATACTAACAGGGTGATCCTTCTAAATGATGGTAAATTAGTAGACTTTAATAGCCCTGAAAAAATTTTTGCAAGAGATGATATGGAGGAACTGGGAGTTGCACCACCAGTATTTACCAGGATATGCAAGGCTCTTGAAATAAAAAATAAGAAAACAGGACTATATCCAATAACTATTGATGAAACCTATGCTGGGGTGGTGAATAAAGATGAATAAAATAGAGGTTAGAAACTTACATTTTTCTTATAACTCCAGCGAGGAGGTAATTAGTGGTATTAATCTTGTCCTGGATAAGGAATCCACTGCAATAATTGGTCAGAATGGAGCTGGGAAAACCACATTCGTAAAACTATTAAAGGGACTTTTAAAGCCTAATTCAGGTGATATATTTATTAATGGAAAAAATACAAAGACTTGTACAGTTGCAGGGCTTGCAAAGGATATTGGCCTTATTTTTCAGAATCCAAATGATCAGATTTTTAAGGGGAAGGTAATTGATGAAGTAATGTTCGGTCCAATAAATATAGGTCAAACACATGAAATTGCAAGGGAAAATTCAATAGAGGCATTAAAAATGGTAGGCCTTGATGACAGGATAATGGATAACCCCTATGACCTTGGCTTGTCAGAGAGAAAGCTTATAACTATTGCCTCCATACTTGCAATGAACACGGATATAATAATATTTGACGAACCAACCATAGGGCAGGATTACAGTGGAAAGGAAAGAATAAAAGGAATAATTAAAAAACTGAGGGAAAATGGAATGCTGGTAATTACTATAATTCATGATATGGATTTTGTAGCTGAAACTTTTGAAAGGGTGATTGTGTTTCAAAAGGGAGCGGTCTTAATTGATGGAACTGCAAGGGAAGTTTTTTCAAATAGCAGTCTCCTCTATGGAGCATATCTTGAACCACCACATGTAACACAACTTTGCCAGAAACTTGGTTACAACGAAACCTTCCTGAATGTTGAAGAATTCGTGGAATATAAAAAGAATAGTAAAATATAGCTGACAGAAGTTTTATCTGTCAGCTTTTTTCTGCCTTTTTACAGGAAATAATCTGGCTTTATATGTTAATGCTATATTTGCTCATGCTTATAAAATTTATATGGATGAAAATAAAAGCTTAATTGAATAATAACTAGGCACATGAATAGATACATTTAGATATATCTTAAAATTCATAAAAAAATCTGATGCTTGTTGATAGAATACAATTGTAGTGGTAATATATTTGATTTATAAACATATATTATGTTGAATCTATTTTTTTGAGGTGTAAAATGCCTGGAGATATATCAAAGCATACTAAATACATTGTTAATTTACCCTACCCGGAGCCACGAGTAGAAAGGCCAAATAGGGAGTATGCAAACGTTCTTCTTAAAGATTACGCAGGAGGAGTAAGCGAATTTACAGCAGTAAGTCTGTATTCCTATCAGCATTTTGTTAGTGATGGAAAATATGATGATTATGCAGAATTAATAGGTGGAGTGTCTATGGCTGAAATGAAACACCTGGAGCTTTTAGGAGAGACTATTAAAATGCTTGGAGCTAAGCCAATTTATATTGATAATGCCTTCCCACAAGGGAATCTCTGGACCGCAAGATATGTTAATTTCACAATACTCATAAGAGCAATGCTTGAAGAAGATATAAGAGCAGAAATGAAGGCTATTGAAAATTACAAATATCATATATCAATTATAGATGATAAGTATATAAAGGAACTACTGAAGAGAATAATTGTTGATGAAGAACTTCATGTTAGGTTGTTTAATAATATGTATGAGAAATACAGCGGGGAATATTAGTATAAGATAAGCAGCACCTAGTAATATAAAATACTGGGTGCTGCTTATTTTTTAATCCATCAATCATATAAGTTCAACATATTCACAACAATAATAAATTCATATAGGATAAATGAATTGTGACAGGGCGAGTTAACAGGAGTTAATTCAATGTTATTTAAAAACAATAAGTAAATGTCCCTAGTATGTTCCCCAGATGGGAAGGCTTGGATTATGCCTTTTTAAATATCACAATCGCCTTAAACAAATCTCCATCAATAGCTATCTCAAAGTTCCCACCACAGAGGGTTACAAAGCTCTGAACTATTGCAAGACCGAGTCCGGAACCCTCTGTTGTACGGGACTCATCCCCTCGAACAAATCGCTCCATTAAATCCTTTGCATTTATGTTCAGTTCATAGGATGCTATATTTTTAAATAAAATGGTTATAAATTCCTCATCCTCCATTAGCTCAATATAAACCCTTGTATTTTCCAGGGAATACTTTAAAATGTTTGATATAAGGTTATCAAAAACACGATAAAGCTTTCGTCCATCAGCATTTATATATTTTTTCTCCTTTGGTAGATTAATTTTAAAGTTTAATGAAGACTCCTGAATTTTCTCATCCAGTTCTGCAATGCTCTGTTTTATGAGCTCTACAACATCTATTTTTTCAATATTTAGTTCCAGGTTTCCACTTTGTGCTTTGGAAATATCAAATATGTCCTGTGTAAGGCTTGTTAGCCTTGCAGTCTTTTTATATAGTACCTTAACATAGTCGTTTGCATACTCTGGAGTTAGGTTTTCCCTTTGAAGCAGATCTATATAATATACCACAAAGAAAAGTAGCTTGTCATGGAAGAAAGAATAGAAAATCTGATATAATTGTCTAAAGAATATTAACTTGGCATGGCTTTTGCAATATTTTATAGAAGCAAGGAGGAAAAAATGAAAATATTAAATTTTGGATCTTTAAATCTTGATATTGTCTATACAGTGGAGCACTTTGTACGCCCTGGTGAAACTATGTCCTCACAAGCAAGACAGATTTTCTGTGGTGGTAAGGGGCTAAATCAATCTATTGCTCTGGCAAGAGCAGGGGTTGACGTTTATCATGCTGGAGCTGTTGGAGAGTCTGATGGTGACATATTAACAGAAGTTCTAGAGAAGAATAAAGTAAATATTGATTATATAAAACGAATTGAAGATGCCTCCACTGGACACGCTATAATACAAGTTAATCAGAATGGACAGAACTGTATACTGCTTTACGGCGGTGCGAATCAGATGATTACAAAAGAGCATGTAGACAAAACCTTGGAGAACTTTTCAAAGGGGGATTTTCTGATTCTTCAGAATGAGATAAATTTAATTGATTATATTGTGGAGGAGGCACACAAAAGAGGACTTATCATTGTACTCAATCCTTCCCCTATGGATGAAAAAATTTATTCTCTCCCATTGGATTATGTAGATTACTTTATGTTGAATGAAATTGAGGCAGCAGATATCTGTGGAGTGGTAAAGGATGATGACTTACTTAGGACTCTATCAAATAAATACCCTTCAGCAAAGATTGTACTAACCCTTGGGGAAAAGGGAGTACGTTATAAAGATGGTAATCAGGTTATAGAACATGGCATATTCAAGGTACCAGTAGTGGATACTACCGCAGCTGGGGATACCTTTACAGGATATTTTATAGGAAGTCTGGCACAGGGATATGATACAAAGAAAGCTCTAAGGCTTGCATCACTTGCCTCAGCAATTTCCGTTTCAAGAAGAGGTGCAGAAATCTCAATTCCATACATGAAAGAGGTTAAGGATAGTACACTGGAATTAAAATAAACGATTATGTTGCATAGTAGTAAGAATATAAAATATTGGAAAAATAAAAAAAGAGATTCTTCGGATTCTCAGAATGGCACATTCTTTGAAAAAAGTTGTCATTCTGAGCATAGGCGAAGAATCTTTTTTTGTCCTTTTCAGTTTTATTTGAATTATACGGCAGCTCCTTAATTCAGTTAGAAATCAATCATTTTCTTAACAACCAAGTCCCAATTTCTATTTCGTATAAAGATTGTATAAAGATATCATAATAAGTATTGCAAACAAATAATAAAAGGAATATACTTCAATCTTGGTTCTACAAAAAAGGACTTAAAATTGTGATTCTTCACATCATTAGAAAGAAGGACTGGCAAAGAAAATGGATAAGAGGGAAACTACCGTAAATGTTAAAGAAAACATTCATAAACTTTCGGTTGAAAAGGTTTATGAGGCATTAGAAACAAGCCCCCAGGGATTAAAACAAGCTCAAGCAGAAGAAAATCAAAAGGTACAAGGAAAAAATGTAATTGATGAGAAGAAAAAGAAATCACTCATACTTGTATTCCTAAGTAATTTCACTCATTTAATGGCTGTTTTATTATGGGTTGCAGGGGCAGTAGCTTTTTTCGCAGATATGCCACAATTAGCTATTGCTGTATGGTTAGTGAATGTTATAAATGGTGTTTTTAGTTTTTGGCAGGAACATCGTGCTGGTAAGGCGACGGACGCATTAAAAAATATGCTTCCATCCTATGCACGTGTTATTCGTGACGGCATGGAACAAAAAATTTTAGCCCAGGACTTGGTTATTGGTGATATAATCTTATTAGAAGAAGGAGACAAGATTTCTTCAGATGCACGATTGATAGAGACTAGTGATTTGCAAGTTGATCAATCAACATTAACTGGTGAATCTAATCCGGTTCGCAAGACAAAGGATGCTGTATTAAAAGAAGACCTAACAAAAGCTGAAATACCTAATTTAATTTTTGCAGGTACTCATGTTTCAGAAGGCAATGGAAAAGCTATTGTCATGGAAATTGGAATGAGAACTGAATTTGGGAAAATTGCATATTTGACTCAGAGTATGGAAGAAGAGGCTAGTCCACTGCAAAAAGAATTAGATCGTTTGACAAAGCAAGTTTCAATTATTGCAATTGCTTTTGGAGTCCTGTTCTTTATTGCAGCAATATTATTAGTAAGAGAACCAATTGCTCCTGCATTTGTTTTTGCTTTGGGTATGATTGTTGCTTTTATCCCAGAAGGGTTACTTCCTACTGTTACATTGTCCCTTGCTATGGCCGTGCAGCGTATGTCTAAACGAAACGCATTAGTAAAGAAGCTATCTTCAGTTGAAACATTAGGAAGTACTACTGTAATTTGTACAGATAAAACTGGTACTCTAACGCAAAATGAAATGACTGTTAATCATTTGTGGTTAGCTGAAAAGGAATTTGAAGTTACCGGTGTTGGATATAGTTCTAAAGGAGAAATTTTAGAAGATGGCAAAAAAGTTACTGCTAATGATGAGGTTGATCTGAAATTATTGTTAACAGGAGCAGCACTATGCAGTAATGCCCGTTTGTTACCACCAAATGAAGAATCTGCTCGTTACACTGTATTAGGCGACCCTACAGAAGCTTGTCTAGGTGTGGTGGCTGAAAAAGCAGGTATTAATATAAAAAAACAAATAGAATTAACACCTCGTTTAAGGGAATTACCATTTGAATCACGTCGTAAAAGAATGACAACGATTCATCAACTGGAAAAACCAGTTGAAGGAACTAGCCGAATTGCATATGTAAAAGGAGCTCCTAAGGAGGTAATGAAATTAAGTGAATTTATCCGTGTAAATGGAAAAGTTCAGCCAATGACAGAAGAAATGCGTAAGAAAATCATGAGTGCAAATGATGAATATGCTCGTGGTGGATTGCGTGTATTAGCTGTTTCTTATCGTTTGCTTCATAGGTCAGATGACATTCCAACAGCTATGAGTGTTTATACACCAGAAATAATCGAAAAAAGCTTAGTTTTTGTAGGTCTGGTTGTTATGGCAGACCCTCCACGTCCAGAAGTAGCAGCTGCTGTTGAAGAATGCAGGCGTGCTGGTATCCGTATAATCATGATTACTGGAGATTATGGTTTAACAGCTGAAAGTATTGCAAAACGTATTGGAATTGTAAAAGGACCTAATCCACGTGTTGTATCAGGGTTGGAGCTAGAAGAGCTGACCGATGAGAAGTTAAAGGAATACTTAAAAAATGAAATTATTTTTGCCCGTGTAGCACCAGAACAAAAGTTGCGAGTTGTATCCAACTTACAAGAGATGGGCGAAGTTGTTGCTGTAACAGGGGATGGTGTAAATGATTCACCTGCTCTTAAGAAAGCCGACATTGGTATTGCTATGGGTATTGCTGGTACAGATGTAGCAAAGGAAGCAGCAGATATGATTTTAACCGACGATAATTTTGCTTCTATTGTTCATGCTATTGAAGAAGGTCGTGCGGTTTATAGTAATATTCGCAAATTCCTTCTGTATATTTTAAATTCAAATATGCCAGAAGCTATTCCTTCTGTACTGTTCCTATTTTCTCGTGGAGCTATACCATTGCCATTAACGGTTATGCAAATACTAACGATTGACCTGGGAACAGATATGCTACCAGCATTGGGATTAGGAACTGAAAAACCTGAAAAGGGAATTATGAACCAACCACCACGCAACCCTAAAGAACCATTGCTTGGTAAAAAGTTAATCCTTAAAGCGTTCTTATGGTATGGTGTATTAGGTTCTATTGCTTCAGTCATCTCTTACTTCTTTGTCAATATTAAAAATGGATGGCCAGCAGTTCCACTTGCAGGAGGTACAGATCCAATTTATATTAAAGCAACTGCTATAGCTCTTGCAGCCATCGTATTTAGCCAAATTGGTGCAGTATTTAATTGCCGTACAGAAAAACAATCCACATTTAAAGTTGGATTATTTAGTAATAGACAAGTGAACCTTGGAATTATATTTGAAATTTTCTTGATTGTGGCTTTAGTTTATTTACCGCCATTGCAATCTATTTTTCACACAGCAGCACTTGATTTATCAGATTGGTTGTTATTATTAGTTTGGCCACCACTTGTATTGTTGATTGAAGAAGCAAGAAAAGCATTGGTTCGAAGAAAAGATGCTAAGAACGATTATATAAAGGTAGAGAGGTGAACAGTTTGAAAGTTATTGTAGTAGGTTTAGGAAGAATGGGAAGAGGATTATCACTCAACCTTGTGAAAAAAGGTCATCAGGTAACAGTTATTGACTCTAATCCTGATGTTTTTGGAGCATTAGGAAAGAACTTTAATGGATTAAAAGTTATTGGTATTGGTTTTGACAGAGATGTACTAAAAGAAGCAAGAGTTGATCAAGTAGATGCTCTAGTAGCCTGTACATCAAGTGATGCAGCCAATGTTGTTATTGCAAGAATAGCGAAAAATATTTATCGAGTGCCCCATGTGGTTGCAAGGCTTTATGATCCAAGAAAGGCAGATATCTACCATCGTCTGGGAATTCAAACGATTTCCACAACGACTTGGGGAATTGAAAGAGCTACAGAAATATTAACCTATAATCATTTAGATAGCGTTTATGAGATGGGAAATGGAAATGTGAATTTGGTACGCATTGAGGTTCCATCCTTGTTAGTTGGGCATACTGTAAATGACTTAACGGTCATTGGAGAAATTAATGTGGTTTCCATTAGTCGAAATAATAAAACCTTTATTCCAACCCTTGGTACCATACTTGAAGCAGAAGATATTCTCTATGTTTCAGTCATTGTTTCAGCAACTGACAAATTTAAAGCAATGTTAGACCTAGCTTAAAAAAGGAGGGGTAAAGATGAAAGTCATTATTATAGGTGGAGGACAAGTTGGATCCTACCTTGCCTCCTTATTATTATCCATCGGTCATGAGGTACGAATAATTGAACATCGGGAAAATGTCTATAAAAAATTAGAAAAAGAAGTGCCAAAGGAAGTGTTAGTTTTCGGTAATGGCACAGATCCTGAAGTTATGGAAAGAGCAGGCATAGCTTCAGCTAATGTAGTGGCTGCTGTTACTGGTGCAGATGAGGTCAACTTAGTAGTTTCCACACTTGCTAAAATGGAGTTCGGTGTACCACGTGTTGTTGCCCGTGTTAACAATCCTAAAAATGCCTGGTTATACAATAGTGGAATGGGTGTGGATGTCGGTGTTAATCAGGCAGATTTAATTGCACATTTCGTTGTCGAAGGAATGGACTTGGAGGATATGTTTACCGTTTTAAAACTCAATCGTGGAGACTACTCTATTGTTCGAATGAGAGTTCAAACAAGCGCTAAAGCGGCTAATCAATTGGTAAAAGATTTATCCATCCCAAATGGAACCCTACTTATCTCAATTATGCGTGATGAATCTGTATTGATCCCAAAGGGAGGGACACAAATTTTAGTGGGGGATGATATTTTAGCGCTAACAGCAGAAGCAAGTCGCAAAGAATTAAATGAAATTTTTGGAATAGTACACTGAAATTAAAATAAAATTTATCAATTTCTAAGACTCCACCTTCTATAAGGTGGAGTTTCCACTTTTTGCTTCAGGTGGGGTAGAGTCCCCACCTGAAGTCTCGATGTTCAGCTTTAGCTGAAAGA
>JBEQBT010000047.1:0-16571 GCA_041639705.1 Clostridiaceae bacterium
GTAGAATAACTGTTTAACTTTCTTTCATTATAATCATATACTTTCTTTAGAAATAATAAAAGGAGATAGTATGCATGAAAGACAAAAAACAATTAAAAATAATAGGTGCCAGCTACATGAATTTGATGAAACCTCATAATCTCATGTGGCTGGCACCTATTGTTAATGCTCTTTTTTGTGATTGACTTTCAACATGAAAATCAGAAGCAATAACAGATAAACTATAAGGAGACCTATTGTTAAGAACAGCATGCTGTCAGACTCGGGAGCTAGTCCAATTAGTAGCAGCATTGGTGCACCGAAGGCTATTCCAAAACCGCTTCCTGCCAGCAAATTATTAGCTGCAGGGGTCTTAAAGGATGGGTCTAATTCTCGCAACAGCAGCACACCAGAACTTATGGTGCCGGTTAGCATTCCGTACATAGAAAGCATCCCCTCATAGTAATAACTAGGATATAGCTTTTTGCACATCCATTGTAAATACCAGAGTGTGATTATTCCTCCAGCTACAGACATAAGAATAAATGGCAGCCATTGTCCACTCAAATCCTCTATATTAATAATGGCTATTCCTGCTATAACCATTAGGTCAAAAGCACAGCCGGAAATTCTACTTAAAAGATAATTGTTGGGATATTGGTGGGTCATCACTTTTGCCTTAGTCAATGCTTTAAATCCTAGGCGACAAGCCATCGCAAGTAATGAGCCAATTATAAAATTAAAGCCCCAAAGCAGTGGAGAAATCGACTTTGCCAGTCCAGGGGCCTTTGTTTCTAGGAAAGAAGTCATTCCCAATGTAATCAGGTAAGTAAATAGATATATAAAAAGAATGAGTGCAAACTGTACTGAAAGTCGGTCTATGGATTCCGAAACAGGTAGTTCATTTTTACTTTGAAAATCATCAATTGTGACAGAGCCAGATACAGTCTCATAATTTCCTCTGGTGATTTTTCCACGATGTTTAAGTATGTTAAGGTACACAACTCCTACAACACATGCTACAATATAGCCCATAGCTGCAATAGAAAGTCCAAAGGACTGTCCGCCTACAAATCCAAGGGTTTCATAAGTTGAACCTACATTGTTTGCCTGTCCTGTCCCTTGCCCATAACCCATTGGTAATAAAATACCTGCAGCTTTGAAGTACCCAGGCATAATTGTGAATGCAAGCCCAGCGGAAATGGCAATCCCAACAATACCCTGTACCAGATAAGTACTTACTATCAGTGCTCCACTTTTTGCACCAGTAAAATCACTTTTGGCAGCATCATCATATTTTTGGGGCACTTGAAGAGAAAGAGCAATAAAGCCGATTGCAATGGCGTGGTATGTAACGATTTCCATGAATTCTCTGTCGATGTATAAAACCCCGCTTATTCTAAGTAAAAGCACTATAAAGCCAGCAAGAACAGCTGTGGGCATAAGGCTTTTGTGAATGAAAGGGACCTTGCGTCTTAGAACATTAGCAAGCAACATAATACCTGCAAGTATTCCAAATTGTAGTATTATATTCCAGAGAATTTTGTTTGATGCAGAAAAATCCATATTTATACCTCCTATAACATTATTCGTAGTTCGGTTAAACAATTGCAGAGCATCAAATATTTGAGCCCAGAACGTGGATGATTGGACCGAATTTCATAAAAGCTCTTACCTCCTACTGTGAAAGTTAATAATGTCTGTTGGATGAGAGCTATATCTGTAATTTCAGAAAGGGGGAAAATCCTACTCTCCCATGAAGTGCTGTCTTCCAAGACAAGTCGGTCATTATATAAACTGAGTTTGCCACTGCCTAGGAGCTTTGTACTTCTACCTACCTCATATTGGTATATGAACTGATCTGAGTCGGTTGTAATAGGTATATTCAGTGGCAAGCTGTGGTAGTATTCTGCCTTATTCTGAATATATCTCCTTTGCCATTTGTCCCATTCCAATATTGTCTTGAAGGAAGCTGCCTCCGATGTTGTGCTCTCAAAGCATCCATATGAATTGTAGCGCAGAGAAAGTCCACAGGTGCACTCTAGCATATCTCCATTACTTTTCAATGTAGATATTTTCTTACAATGGGGACATACATACAATGCGGTTTCTAAATTTTCAGCGAGTCTTTTTCCACGATACATAACTGGTGCTTTTTTATTGTTGGTAAATGCATTTACATATAAATCTTCATTAATTACTCCTTCAATTTCCTCAACAGTCATTTTTGAAAGCTCGTCCGAATTGTATTCACGAACAGGATAGCCTCGCATTTTACCCCGTCTAATTGTTTTAGCCCAACGGGGTAATGTTAGGTAACTGCCTTCCAGACGATAAGTAATCAGTGTAACACCACTGCGTTTAATAAGTTTTGCTGTAGCAGCGGTTATTTTACTTGATTCACCATTCCAAGAGGAACTACCCTCTGCAAACATGCAAATATTGCAGCCAGATTTGAGTGTTTTTAGAATATTTACAGCAGTACGCATTTCGGTTCGAGCTTTCACACGCATAATAGGTGCAAGAAATAAGTTTAGCAGTTTGCTTAGAAATCCCTTACGGAAAATATGCTCGCTTGCAACATAATACATATGCCTTGGGAAACTCATGCCTACAAATATTGGGTCCCAGGCAGAAGTGTGATTTGAAAGAACTATATAAGGCATACTTTTGGGCAGTGCCTTTTCAAACTCAAATCCGAACCTATATTTTACATATGGTATGAGAAGAATTCGAAAGACTCTATATACAATTTTATGTAGCAATAAGTTTTTCAATGAATGACAACTCCTTTTTAAGATATTCAATTGCTTTTGCTGTATAAAAATAATAAAAGATTATTCCATCTATACTCTCATCAACACAAAATTCTATTAAATGATTGTGAATTCAATGTGAACTAACATAATAATTCAAATAATGCACTTAAACAGAAGTTTTTTAACCCTTCGACATTAATTTTATCATTGGAAAGTATACTCATCAAGCTAACATTTGTTTTTATGCGGTAATTAAAAAGCCAGGGATAAATCCCCAGCTATTTTTCTTTTAATCCACTGTATATTAGAAGAAGTCCAGAAAGACCTACAAGTGTGTAAATTACCCTTGATAAAAAGCTTTCCATACCACCCAAAATTGCTGCAACTAGATCAAATTTAAATAAACCTACAAGTCCCCAGTTTATTGCTCCAATAAGAACAAGTACAAAGGCTATTTTACATAAAAGCTTCAATTTATTAACCTCCAAAAAATTTACTATTACTATAATAAATATATTTAGGATATAATGTAAATATGATTCTAGTTTAATAAAAGGATTAATATTTTAGGAGTGATAAATGTGAAAAAGGTTTTTTACATATTTGTTTTTTTCATTATAGCAGGGGGAATTTTTTATGTAGCAGAAAATATAAATTCTAAAAATGGAGTAACCATTGGAGAGCTAGTTCAATTAGTAAATGGAAATACAAAAACTGGTGAAGTGGAAATTGAAAAAGGTCTGAAGGATATTAAAAATGAAAACATGCTTGAGGAAAACAAGTTCTCTCCATTCATAAGTATTGGCAAAAGTCTTCAGGGCAAGGCAAAGGAGTTATATGATAGTATTGTTGTTTCCAATTATAAAAAGGATAATTTTAAGTTTCTAAAATTAGCTTCGAATTTGAAACCTGAGGAGTTAAGTAGATTATATGATACCCTTACAGAAAATAATATTGACAAATCCAGCATAATTGAGGGTATACGAAATACGATTAAAAATAACAGCCTATCAAAAGAGCAAAAGGATAAACTTAGCCAATTGATTAATGGAATAAAGTAAGAGAAAATATTGACTTATACTATTTTCTATGTTAGCATAATAAAAAACAACCTTTAAACTGGTTCTGCGAGACTGGGAAGGATGGAATAATTAAGTATGTATATAATTATACCTTCCTTTAGGAAGGTATTTTTTTATATAATTATGTGATTGGACAATGATTTGTCCAACCGACTTTAAACTAGCCCAGAGAGGCTAAGAAGGAGGAATAAAATATGTTAAAAGGAAGACACCTGATTGACCCCATGGATTTTTCAATTGAGGAGTTTGATGAAATATTCAAGTTGGCAGATGAAATAATTACAAATCCCGAGGAATTCACCCATTTATGTGATGGAAAAATTTTAGCCACTCTTTTTTATGAACCAAGTACAAGAACAAGATTCAGCTTTGAAGCAGCAATGCTAAGACTTGGAGGAAGAGTAATTGGATTTTCAGAGCCTAATTCCTCATCAGTTGCAAAGGGAGAAAGTATTTCAGATACAATAAGAACAATTGCGTGCTATGCAGATGTGGCAGTAATGAGGCATCCAAAGGAAGGGGCTCCAAAGATTGCATCTATGTATTCTAGTATACCGGTAATAAATGCAGGGGATGGAGGACACCAACACCCAACTCAAACACTTACGGATTTATTAACCATAAGAGCTAAGAAAAAAAGCTTATCCAATTTAACCATTGGTTGTTGTGGAGATTTGAAATTTGGAAGAACAGTTCATTCCCTAATAAAATCCATGTCTAGATATGAAAATAATAAATTCATACTAATCTCACCTAAAGAATTGAAGGTTCCAAATTATATAATAAAAGAAGTATTAGAGAAGAATAATATTGAGTTTAAAGAAGTTGAAAGACTTGAAGATGTAATAGGAGAGCTTGATATACTTTATATGACAAGGGTACAAAAGGAAAGATTCTTCAATGAAGAGGATTATGTTAGGTTAAAGGACAGTTATATAATTGATATAGAAAAAATGAAGAAAGCAAATGATGAAATGATAATTCTTCACCCACTTCCAAGAGTAAATGAAATTGCATATGAGGTGGATAATGATCCTAGAGCCTGTTACTTTCAGCAGGCAAAGTATGGAATGCATGTGAGAATGGCGCTAATAGCCAAACTATTGGGGGTGAAATAATGGTCACTATAAATAGTATTAAAAAGGGAATTGTGATTGACCATATAAAAGCAGGTCATGGAGTTAAGATATTTAATTATCTAGGACTTGACAAGGCTAACTTCACAGTAGCACTAATAATGAATGCACCAAGCGAAAAGCTAGGGAAGAAGGATATAATAAAGATAGAAAATGTAATTGATATAGATTATACAGTACTAGGTTTAATAGATCCTAATATTACAATAGATATAATTGATGGGGAATGCATAAAGGAAAAAATAAAGCTAAAGCTTCCTGAAAAGGTTGAAAACGTTATAATGTGTAAAAACCCAAGATGTGTAACAGCAACAGAAAAATATGTACCACATGTATTTTCACTGATTGATCCCGAAAAGGGAGAGTATAAATGCCAATACTGTGATGAAATATACACTCTTTTGGAGGTTTAGAAATGGAGCTGCTTGTTAAAAGTGCTAGAATTATAGATTACTCTCAAGACTTTATGGGGGATGTATATATAAAGAACGGTAAAATATTTGAAATAGGAAAAGGCATAAACAAGGATTGCGAAATCATCAATGGGGAAGGGCTAATGCTGCTTCCCTCCTTTATAGACCTTCACAGCCATTTTAGGGACCCTGGGTTAACATATAAAGAGGATCTGCTTTCTGGGTCCAGGGCAGCAGTGAGAGGTGGATATACAGCAGTAAACCTAATGGCAAACACAAAGCCTGTTTGCAGTAGTATGGATATATTTCAATATGTTAAGAACAAAGCAATGGAAATAGGTTTAATAGATGTCCATCAAACCATATCTATAACGAAAAACCTTGATGGAAAAGATATAAGTCACTTAGATGAAATAGCTAATGAAGTGAAGTTTATATCTGATGATGGAAGAGGAATTGTAGATAACAAGGTTATGTATGATGGAATGATGAAGGCAAAAGAAATGGGTATTAGAGTTATATCCCACGTTGAGGATGAAAAGCTTGCTGCTTTTGATACTAGATTATCTGAAAACCTTATGACAAGCAGGGATGTAGCTCTTGCAGAATATACAGGATGTTCTCTTCATATTGCCCATGTAAGTACTAGGGAGGCAATGGAATGTATAATAGCTTCTAAAAGAAAGGGAAACAATATAACCTGTGAGGTTACACCACATCATATAGGATTAACGGAGGAGGTTAAATATAAGGTTAATCCTCCAATTAGAACAAAAGAAGATGTAGATTTTTTAATAAAAGCAATAAAAGAGGGCTGGGTTGATGCAATAGGGACAGACCATGCGCCCCACAGTTATGAGGATAAAAAAAATGGAGCTCCAGGAATATCAGGAATAGAAACCTCCTTTTCAGTATGCTATACAAAGCTAGTTAGGGAAGGACATACAAGCGTAAATAAACTTTCAGAAATAATGTCAAGAAACCCTGCTAATATAATGAAACTAAATAAAGGCAAAATCCAAATAGGGTATGATGG
This sequence comes from Clostridiaceae bacterium, assembly GCA_041639705.1. Lineage (GTDB taxonomy): Bacteria > Bacillota > Clostridia > Clostridiales > Caloramatoraceae > JARDZI01. Next base: position 6,406 of record JBEQBT010000047.1, read on the forward strand.
AGATTTAGTTTTGGTAGATATAAATAGAAGCTTTAAGGTTGATTCAAATAAATTTAAGTCTAAGGGAAAAAACACACCCTTTGAGGGAATAGAGCTTTATGGAGAAGTAATATGGACCATAAAGGGTGGGAAAATTGTTTATTCAAAGGAGGAGAGTATGTGATTATTGATAGATTATATGAGAGCGTGGAGAAGAAGGGTAATGTATGCGTGGGACTTGATACTTCTGTTGAGTTTATTCCAGAAGTACTTAGGGAAAAGTTTAATAATACCTGGGATGCTCTATTTGAATTCAATAAAAGAATAATAGATGCAACAAATGAATATGCAGCTTGCTTCAAGGTTCAGATTGCATATTATGAGGCTTTAGGTTTAAAGGGCTTAGAGGTGTATAAGAGAACACTTGAATATATAAGAAATACAGGTTCCATTGTAATTGCAGATATAAAGAGAGGGGACATTGCAGCAACTGCTGGAATGTATGCAAAGGCACACTTTGAGGGAGACTTTGAAAGTGATTTAATTACACTAAGTCCATATATGGGCATGGACAGTTTAGATCCATATCTGTCATATGTTAAGAATAAGGAAAAGGGTATGTTTGTGCTTATTAGAACCTCTAATAAGGGAGCGGCAGACATTCAATATATTGAGGACTCCAATGGGAAAAAGGTATATAAGCACACAGGTGATAAGCTATATGAACTGGCTAAGGGTTATATGGGAAGTTGTGGCTACAGCTCCATTGGAGGAGTAATTGGATGCACTCATATTGATGAGGGAATAGAGCTTAGAAAGAGATACAAGAATATGTTTTTCCTTATACCTGGCTATGGTGCACAGGGAGGAGCAGCAAATGATGTTGCCATATATTTAAGAGGTGGTAATGGTGGAGTTGTAAATTCTTCAAGAGGAATACTTTTAGCATACAAAAATCATGAGGATGGAGAAAAGAAATTTGATGAGTATGCAAGGAAGGAAGTATTGAGAATGAGGGAGGATATACTAGATGCAATTAGAATACAGGAAAACAAGAGTATGTGAAAACATTGAGATATCAAATGGAATATTCAAACTAGCTGTTGAAAAATTAATTGGTGGAAAACCAATACCAGGACAATTCATGATGCTCCGAACAACAGGCTTTGAACCTTTTTTATCAAGACCAATTAGCATTCATAATGCTGATTGCGAAAAGTTGTACTTTATTTTTGAAGTCAGGGGCGAAGGAACAAGAAATCTTAGTAAGCTTAAAAAGGATGAAGAGATAGAAATATTAGGACCACTTGGAAATGGATTTCAAATTGAAAGTATTAAAGGAAAGGTTGCAATCTTATCAGGTGGAATGGGAATTGCGCCAATGAATTATGTTGCTAAGTTATTAATGGATTGTGAAATAGATCTTTATGCAGGTTTTAGAAATGAAGTGTATGGAGTAGATAGCATTAAAAGGTATGTAAATAATGTGCACATAACAACTGAAGATGGCAGCATTGGTACAAAGGGTTATGTTACAGAAATGCTTAACCCGACTGAATACGACATGGTGCTATGCTGTGGACCTGAGATAATGATGAAAAAAGTAGTTCAAAGCTGCAATGATAAAAATGTACCAGTTTATATTTCCATGGAGAAGCACATGGCATGTGGAGTAGGGGCATGCCTGGTATGCACCTGTAAAACTAAGGAAGGAAACAAGAGGACATGTAAGGATGGTCCTGTGTTTTCTGGCAGGGATGTGATATTTGATGCTTAATGTAAATCTATGTGGAGTAGAATTTAAAAACCCAGTTATTGCAGCTTCAGGTACATTTGGATTTGGTCAGGAATATGGAGAGTTATATGATGTATCCAAGCTTGGGGGAATATGCACAAAGGGGCTTACACTAAATAAAAAGCAAGGAAACGACGGCTTAAGGGTTTATGAAACTAGGGGAGGCATGCTGAACAGCGTAGGGCTTCAGAATCCAGGTGTTGATGAATTTATAAATGTTGAACTTCCTAAAATGAAGGAAATAGACACAGTAATAATTGCAAATCTTGGCGGGGATTGCATTGATGATTATCTAAGGGGAATTGAGAAATTGAATAACACTAAGGTTGATATGGTTGAATTAAATATTTCCTGTCCTAATGTAAAATCAGGAGGAATGGCATTTGGAATAAAAGCTGAAACTGCCTATGATATTGTTTCAAAGGTTAAAAAGCTATGTGAAAAGCCATTAATAGTAAAGCTTTCCCCAAATGCAGAGGATATAGTTCAAATGGCATATAAATGCTGTGAAGCAGGGGCAGATGGAATATCTCTTGTGAACACATTTAAGGCAATGGCAATTGATATTAAAAGAAAAAAGCCTGTATTCAATAATATTTTTGCAGGATTATCAGGACCTGCTATAAAGCCAATAGCACTTAGGATGGTATATGAAGTAACTGGAGCTGTAAATATACCTATAATCGGAATTGGTGGGATAATGACCTGGGAGGATGCAGTAGAGTTTATAATGGCTGGAGCAAATGCAATTCAAATAGGAAGTGGAAATTTTGTTAAGCCTGATATTTGTCTTGATATAATAGCTGGAATAAATAACTATATGGTTAGTGAAGGTATAAAGAACCTGGATGAAATCCTAGGGATTGCAAGGAGGTAATAAAGTGGTACTTGAAATATTAAAGGAAGTAGATGCATTACTAGAGGGACATTTTTTATTATCGTCAGGAAAACACAGCAATAGATATTGCCAGTGTGCAAAGCTAATGCAGTATCCGGACAAGTCAGAAAAGGTATTAAGCGTGGTTGTGGATAAGATAAAGGATATTGAGTTTGATGTAGTTTTAGGACCTGCAATGGGAGGAATAATAGTTGCATATGAAATAGGGAGACAAACTGGAAAGCCTGCAATATTTACGGAACGTGAGGATGGAGTAATGACCCTAAGACGTGGCTTTGAGATAAGTAAAGGTCAAAAAGTGTTGATTACAGAGGATGTTGTAACAACTGGGAAGTCGTCAAAGGAGACAGCAGAGGTAATAAAGGCTCTTGGTGGAGAGGTTGTTGGAATTGCTTGCATTGTGGATAGGAGCAGTGGAGAAGTAGGTTATCCAGTGTATGGGTGCATTAAACTTGAGATAGAAAGTTATGACAAAGAGGAATGCCCATTGTGCAAAAAAGGTATTCCATATGTTAAACCTGGCAGCAGAAAAATAAAATAGCCAAGAAATATATTGTAGTTGAAGGCTGACCTGCTATGCCTTCCTGAGAAATAATTGTGACTACAAAATTCAAAATCATAATAAAGCAATTTTCTAATTTTAAATATACTTTTGTCCCCAAAAATTGAGGCTCTGGAATAGACAGGGCTTCCTTTTATTTTTTAAACTATCGAAATTTCTCAAGGGATATGTTAAACTTTTATATGGAGTAAATTTGTATTTTGGTTGTGGTTATTGGAGGAATATAAAATGTATAAGCTTGTAGCACTTGATATGGATGGAACACTGCTGAATGATAATAAGAAAATAAATGATAGAGTAAAAAAAGCTATTGCCGATGCAAGGGAAAAAGGAGTAAAGGTGATTTTATCCTCAGGAAGAGGATTTAAGGGTATTGAAAAATATGTTAGGGAGCTTCAATTAGATGAGCTTGTGGTAAGCCTGAATGGAGCGGTTGTAACAGATGCTTCAGGTGAAAGAATTGTCTTCAGTATTCATATGGAACCTGATGTAAGTAGAAGAATTATGGAACTTCAAAGGGAATATGATATTTTCTCTATTAATTTTATTGGGGAGAAAATGTACGTTGAAGAGTTTAATGAAAAGGCAATGTATTTTGCAACCTTTGAAGGTGTTGAAGTGATTGCTGTTGGAAATATGATGGAATTTTATAATTCACAGCCAATAGGTAAGATGCTTATGATAGAAGAGCATGAGAAATATGGAATGTTTAAGCAAAGATTGCTTGAAGAGCTTGGCCAATATATAAATGCAACCTTTTCATTACCTGATTTTCTCGAGATATATAATATTAATGTAAATAAGGGGATAATTCTTCGAAAGGTTGCAGAATATTATGACATAAAACGTGAAGAGGTTATTGCAATAGGAGATGGAGAAAATGATATATCCATGATTGAGTACGCAGGACTAGGTGTTGCAATGGAAAATGCAATGGATTCTGTAAAGAATGCTGCTAATTTAATAACCAAATCCTATGTTGAGGATGGGGTAGCCCATGTAATCGAGGAGTATATTTTGAATAGATAAAATTTAAGAGGCTGTCTCAAAATATTTTCTTATGAAAATTGTGTTTGAAAGCTTACGTTATCGCTACCATGGAAGCTGCTTCAATAGAATTGTCATCCTGAACGTAGTGAAGGATCTAAGAACCTAAGATCCTTCACTACGTTCAGGATGACAAAGAAAAATTTTCAGTAGAAGCATAATTTTTTAATGGTTTTGAGAAAGCCTCTACTTATTTTATACGATCATAATCCTCGCCCGGAGTCATAAGATAGGCATGAAAGGTCCATAGGGCAGCAAGACCTACAGCACCATAAACGAGTCTTGTTACTATAGAATCAATTCCGCCAAGAATAGGTGCAAGAGGATCAAACCCAAATAGGGCAACAAGCCCCCAATTAACACCACCGACTATTACAAGCACTAAACCTGATAAATTTAAAACACGAGTATTTAACATAAGACCACCTCTTATATTCTATTCTGCCTAATGAATAAAAAAATATTCTAAACCACTATAATCAAAAAATAGAACCTCTGTGGTTCTTTATTTATTTTCTTTTTTATGTAAAAATATATTTAGAGGTGGATTTGATGTTTACGGATATAAATATAACAAATGATAGACCGGCTTACTTGCAGATAAAGGATTATATAAAGGAAATGATTTTAAATGGAATGCTGCAAGGTAAAGTAAAACTTCCTTCAACTAGAGAAATGAGTAAACTTATGAATGTAAGTAGAAATACAATAATGAATGCATATGGTTTTCTGGAGGATGAGGGATTTATCTATTCTTCTAAGAATAAAGGGGTATTTGTATCTAATATTAATATCAACCACTTAAAAGGATTTAATATTGATTGGACTAAAAGGATTACTAGACTTATGAAAGAATCTGAGAGACTTGACATTGTAAAAAGTGAAATAAGAAACAGCAGAGGGATGATATCCTTTCAAAGTATTGCTCCAGATGAAAAACTTTTTGATATTGAGGATTTTAAAAGAGCCTTTTTAAACAGAATGAACATAGAGGGAAACAAAGTATTAAGCTATGGATATGCAAAGGGATATAAACCCTTAATAGAGTATCTTCTAAAGTACATGAAGAACAAGGGTGTAAATACTGAAGGTAAGGATATACTCATTACAAATGGTTTTACTGAAGGCTTTGATCTTATTTTATCAGGAATAACTGAAGCAGGAGACAAAGTGGTATGTGAAAACCCAACACATAATACTGCTATAAAAATTATGAAACTTCATGGACTTAATATACTAGGTGTCAGTATGGAGGACGATGGAATAAGTACTGTAGAATTAGAAGAAAAACTTCAAAATCACAATGTAAAGTTAGCATACTTAATTCCTTCCTACCACAACCCTACTGGAGTTGTAATGTCACCAGAAAAAAGATTAACTATATATAACATACTAAAGAAGTATGAAGTACCAGTTATTGAGGATGGATTTAATGAGGAATTGAGGTATTCTGGCTCCCATGTGGCACCTATAGCAGCATTAATGGAGAATGGAAACAGTGTAATATATATTGGAAGCTTTTCAAAGGTACTTTTTCCAGGATTAAGGATAGGTTGGATTTTAGCAGACTCCAGCCTTATATGTTCTCTTGAGAGTCTGAAAAGAAGTAGAAACATTCATACATCAGTTCTTGACCAAGCAGTTTTATATCAGTATCTTTATGAAGGAAATTTTGAAAAGTACATGAGACGGGCAAGAAAGCTGTATAAGGAGAAATATGAACTAGCATTAGTAATGGCCAGGGAAAATATACCCTGCAAAAAAATATGGGGCGAGGGTGGACTTCACATCTTCATAGAGCTTGATGGAATAAATACTAGAGAATTACTTGAGGAATGTGTTAGGCATGGAGTTATATTTACTCTAGGGGATATTTTCTATGTGAACAACAATGGAGCTAATACATTAAGGCTTGGCTTTTCACGTCTAGATAAGGAAAGCATTGAAAAAGGAATTAAAGTTATAGGAAAAGTAATAAGCAATTGGAGGTAGCAATATGAAAATAGGGGTTATTATGGGAGGAATATCTTCTGAAAGAGAGGTATCCTTAAAATCGGGTTCAGAAATATGTAAAAATCTTGATAAAGGGAAATATGAGGTTATTCCAATAATATTGGATTCAAAAGAGGACTTAATGAATAAGGTTAAGGGAATAGATGTAGCATTCTTAGCTCTCCATGGGCAGTTTGGAGAGGATGGGACGGTTCAGGGAATACTGGAGGCCTTAGGCATACCCTACACTGGCTGTGGAGTATTATCAAGTGCCATGTCTATGGATAAGGATATAACAAAAAGGCTAATTAAAGTTGAAGGAATAAAAACTGCACCATGGATAAATATAAAGAACATTGAGGAAATAGATTATATAGAAATAGAGAAAATAGGCTATCCTGTTGTGGTAAAGCCTAATTCAGGTGGTTCAAGTGTTGCAACCTTTATTATCAAGGATAAATCGGAGGTTTACCCTGCAGTTAAGGAAGGTTTGAAATATGATAAAGAGGTTATGATTGAAAAGTATATTAAGGGAGATGAAATAACCTGCTGTATATTAAATGGAAGAATGCTTCCTGTACTTGCTATAAAACCCAGGTCTTCCTTCTTTGATTACACCTCTAAATATGAAGATGGTGGAGCAGATGAATTTATAGTAGAACTTGAAAATAACCTGGGTAAGCTGATTGAGAATATGTCCATTAAATGCTATGAACTTCTAAAGTGCAGTGTTTATGCTAGAGTTGATTTAATTGTTCAGGATGGAGAACCATATGTACTTGAAATAAATACCCTTCCTGGAATGACTAAAAACAGCCTTTTCCCCAAAAGTGCAAGGGGAGTAGGCATAGATTTTACAGAGCTTTTAGACCTGATAATTGAATATTCATTGAAAGAAAGGGGCTAGTCCAACGGATCCAGGCACTTGACAAGTGACATGTTAAAATAAACATATCACTTGTCAAGTGCCTGGATCCGTTAAAACTATTAAAACAATAAAAAAATTTTCACACGATATTTTCATGATATATTTTAATGATATAATAATGCTTAGAGAAACATTAATTAAAGAATATACCTCAGCATTAGGAGTATCAGGCTGTGAAAAGGAAATAAGAAATATAATAAAGGCTGATGTTGAAGGCCTTGGAGAAACAAAAATAGATAAGCTTGGAAACTTCATACTTCATAAAAGGGGTGAGGGAAAAACAGTAATTATAGGGGACTTTGGAGTATTTGCATCAAACTTCGTAGTAAACGGAGACAAAGTATCATTAGGAGCTATGGATAATAGAGTAAGCTGCTACATTCAAATAGAAGCAGCAAAGAGAATGAAACAAGGTGAATATGATGCACACTTTGTATTTATAGTACAGGAAGAAACTTTCCAAAGTGGTGCTGCAACCTCAGCATATGCAATTGAACCAGATGCTGCAATAGTAGTAGATGTAACAGCAACAGGAGACACACCAAACTGTCCAAGAATGGCAGTAAAGCTAGGAAATGGAGCTGCTATAAAGATAATGGACAGGGGAATGATAACCCATCCAAAGATGAAAAAATTCCTTGAAGAAACCGCAGTAAAGCACAATATAAAGTTCCAGTTTGAAGTACTTGAGTTTGGAGGTAAGATGGAATGGAAATCCACGTATCCAAAGCAGGAGTACCAACAGGAGTATTATCCATCCCAACAAGATATATTCACACTCCAACGGAAATGGTAAGTATGAGTGATGTTGAAAATGTAATTGAACTACTTGTTAAGGCTATTGAGGATTATAGGTAATAAAAAAATCCCTCCTACATTTGAATATACAGGAGGGATTTTAATAATGTCGTTAACCAGGTATTCCCGGAGAAGTCTTTGGAGGGGGCCAAATAATGTCGTCTCCAGCATAGAATGTTTTCTTAAAAAATGTACCATAGTTATAAATATTACGTGGCAGCAATGAATAGCATGTAAGCAATAATACAACCAGTACAAGTACTGAAAAAGTTAAATGCTTCAGTCTTTTCAAATTATCACCACCTTATAAATATTTTACTAAATTGTATTTGAAATATAATTTTGCTCTAAAAGCTGCATTCTTTTAATCTGTTCTTCATTAAAACTCACATAACTATATAAATCTATTATGGATTTATAATAAAAATCAAATTTACTTATCTTGTTCATTTCTTTACAAAGATCATATATATTTTCATAACACAGTATAAGCTCATCTAGTTGTTTGAACTTTTTTGCATTATCAATACAGTATCCATAAAAAATAAATGTTTCCTCGTACCTGTTTTCTTTATAGTAAATCTCTGCTAAATGAGTCAAAGAAATTGTAGTATTTGGAGACAATGAATGAAGCTGATTATTAATGGATTTAGTAAAAAATACAATACTTTCATTAATCTTTCCCAGTCGCATAAATGCCACAGCTATATTATTCTGAACTATATAAAGATATTTTATATCATGATTTAAAATATCTTTATAAATGGTAAGTGCTTCTTCGATTCTGTCGATTTTCATAAGTATATTCGCCTTAAGTATTAAATTTGTATACATTTCTGTTTGATTCACATTAAAAGTAGACTCTAGTTTTTCCATATATATAAGTTCAGCATCGAAATTTTTCAATGCTGAACTGCTCAACACTAAATTATATAGAAGCTTATCCTGAAGCTGAGGATCATTAATTTCATATTCTAAAAATTTATCATAAGCCATTTTATAATTAAAAAGGGCTTTATCATAATCTTGAAGCATATAGTAGCATGTACCAAATTTGTTAAGAATGATAATTTCCTCATTTTTATTATTTATTAGTATAGATAGTGATAAGAGTTTTTTAATATAATTTAAGGCCTTTGAGTAGTTATTATTGTTAAAATAAAAAGAGAACATTTTTTCATATACTTTAAAGATAGGTTCATTCAAATTATATTCCTTAGCTAACTCTATTATTTCAAAGTACTTTGTTTCATTATAAGGGCTCACTTCAAGCTCCTCAAGCCATTTATTGCACAGAGTATTTGCATAATCCGCATCTGACATCAATAAATCCTTTATTTCAAAATTTATTTGAACTCCATTTTCATTTGCAATTTCATGAAAATTAGAAACTAATATACTTGCAGTAATAGGTGTTAATTTTTTCTTATTATTCTCCAATAAGGATATCATTTCTGTAGATATCCTACCCATGGCTAACTCCTCTTGAGTCAAATGAAGCAGATACCTATAATACTTAATCCTTCCACCTGTTTTTATATAGCACATCATTACATTCTCCTTAATATTAGTATAAACAATTATTTACAAAAGTAAATATATTATTTACAAAAATGGTTATATATAACTAAATTATAGCATGTTTTAAAGCTCACCCTTTAGACCAATCTCCTCAGTTGATTTTTGCATGCCTTTAATGGTTTCATCTATAACCTGGTCTAATTCCATCCCCAGCATCTGTATGCCTTCCTCTATAACATCTCTGTTTACTCCTGCTGCAAAGCCCTTTTGCTTATACTTCTTTTTTACTGATTTAACTTCCATATCAAGAATGCTTTTACTTGGTCTCATAAGTGCAGTAGCATTTATTAAACCAGTTAGCTCATCAATTGTGTATAATACCTTTTCCATTCTTTCAATCGGTTCAACATCACAGCAGAGCTTCCATCCATGGCTCATTATTGCATGTATGTAATCCTCCGGCCAATTCTCACCATTAAGTATAGACCATGCTTTTTTACAGTGCTCCTCAGGATACATCTCATAATCAATATCATGTACAAGACCGATGATGTCCCACTTTTCAACATCCTCATTAAACAATTCTGCAAAATGCCTCATTACTGCTTCAACAGCCAATCCATGATGTATTAAGCTTTCACTTTTA
>JBEQBT010000048.1:0-16561 GCA_041639705.1 Clostridiaceae bacterium
TGGTGTTGGTGGAAAGAATCTAAATCCATCCTGAACTTCCTCTTCCTTTTGAGCCATATAGCAGTATCTACAACAGCAAGGATACATTTGCAACTCTCCTTAAAGTAATTACATTACATAATATGTGGCTTTAAGGTTATTTGTTAAACCAGAATAAAAAATAAATTTTTATAGTATGTATAAGGTTCAATATACTGGCAATAATTTAAATGAAACAGTTTCCCAAGGTTTATATCCCCCAAAAAAAGGCAAGGAGTTTTACTCCCTGCCTTTTTTATAATCATTGCACTCTAAATCCTGCCTTACTAACAGATTCTACAATTTCTATATAGTTATTTGCCTTTATTCTAACAACAATTTCCTTAACTTCTGTCTTTATTTTTGGATCAAGAACTACAAAACTTAATATATCTCCACCATGTCTAGCAATTATTTCTGTAAGCTTAGCAATCTGCCCGGGTATATCATAGGCTATAACCGATAACCTTTTGCCCCTGTCCATACCTAAAATACTCACAAATTCCTTAAAAATCGTAAAGTGGGTTACTATGCCTTCAAACTCATTAACTTCATTAATTACTGCAACAAATGGAACACCGTAATTAACGAGTAACTGAGCGGCTTTCTCTATTTCATCCTGTGGCCTTACACTTGGTATATCTATTCTTATTATTTTTTTTATTTTTGAATTATTTAGATAATCTTCTCTATTTCCACCTATTTCAAAGTACTCTTCAAATATCTTTTCCCTTGAAATAACTCCTGCAAACCTCTTTCCATCTATAACAGGGATTGAAAGAAAATTCCTCTCATTAATTTTGTTCAGGGCAACTTTGAGACTATCTTCGGGTGTCGCCGTTATTAGTTCTTCCTTTTGAAGCATTAATGCCTTTACTAACACAAACATTTCCCCCTTTGCATAAATATGTTTATCTTTATTGGTAAGATTATACTATATATTATCAATTTTTACCACACTTTTTAAATTTTTATTCCATGTCATATTTCCACATAATTATAGCATCCTCTCCTGTGTCCTGATAATAGTTTTTCCTGACAGCCTCCTCAATAAAGCCATATTTTTTATATAAATTTAATGCAGATATATTATTCATTCTAACTTCAAGGGTCATAGAAGAAATATTATTTTTCTTTGATTCTTTTATTAATTGTTCTACAATTACATTACCTAATCCTATACCCCTATATTCAGGGTGCACAGCAATATTAGTTATATGGGCTTCATCAAGTAAAACCCACATTCCCCCATAGCACACAACCCTATTATCAATTATTAAAACCTTATACCTTGCACATATATTCCTTGTAAGTTCTGTTACAAAGTCTTCTTTCTTCCAGGGAGTCTTAAAGCTTAGATTTTCAATAATAATTACATCATCAATATGACTTAAATCCATATCAAAGACAACATAATCAATCATTACAAACACCAATCTTTCTTTCATACTCTCTTTCAGCCTGGGACTTTCTTATGTAAATTGGGCTGAATGTATAAATATCATCCTCTATGCCCTTTTCAAGCTTTATTTTCCCAAGCTCAGCAATTGAGGCTGCCCTTGGCATGGTAGTTGAAAGTGGTGCAAATAATGCTTTTTCTCCTAATGCTTCTTGAATTTTTAGCTTGTGGATTTTTACTGCGTCCCCACAGAACATAACCCTATCATTTCTCTCTAACAGCTTATTAAGTAATTCATCTATGTAGAGTGCATCATAATCATAAAGATTAAAAAGTTCTCCCCCCTGCCATGAAAAAAGCCTTGTATAAACATTATCTCGAAGTGCATCAAGAATCGGGCAAATAATTCCATCAAAACCTACCTGCTGAAATGCAATTGCGTCAAGACTAGATACAGCTATAAATTTTTTATTTCCACCCTGGGCAATGCCCTTTGCTGTTGATACACCAATTCTTAACCCTGTAAAGGAGCCAGGACCACCTGACACAGCTACTGCGTCAATGTCTTGGATTTTTAATTCAAGCATTTCCAATATCTTTTCTATCATTGGAAATAATATTACTGAATGCTGTATTTTATAATTTAAGAATATCTCAGCTTCAAGTTTTTCATCACTTAATATTGCTGCAGTTGCAGCGCTACTTGATGTATCAATCCCAAGAATTCTCATATTACCACTCCTTCTAATAATTTCAAATTTCCATTTTCATTAATAATTATCTCTCTTGTATTCTCATCTATTTTAATAATATCAATTTTTATTGCATACTCGGGCAATAGCTCTTCAACAATTTTTCCCCATTCTACAATGCAAACTCCACTCCCATATAAATACTCATCAAAACCTATTTCATACATTTCATCAACATCATTTATTCTATAAACATCAAAATGATATAATGGTATTCTTCCTTCATATTCGTTTACAATTATAAAGGTAGGACTTGTAATATAATCCTCAACTCCAAGACCTTTTGCAATTCCTTTAGTTATGTGGGTTTTACCTGCACCTAGCTCTCCATTTAATGCTATAACATCCCCAGACTTTAGTTTCTCTCCAATCCTAATTCCAATTTTCAGAGTCTCCTCCTCACTTCTAGTTACAATTCTCATTTATTACACCAACCTTATCTATTGTAAATAATCAATTTATTATTATACTCTATTATATATTTTAACCATTATTATTGTAACATAAAAGTCTTACAATACAATTCTTTTAGAAATCAAAAGGGATAGTTCTGAACCATTCAACTTCTTAAATAGTTCGGAGCTATCCCTAATTTTTAATCTGTATTATCACACTATTATACCTATATCTTGTATATATCTATATCCTCTTGGAATTGGCTAGTCAGCTTTTTAAAGTCTGAAATGCTTGATGTTAGACGCTTTATCTGTTCCATATAGGTACTTACATTCGCACTAACCTCCTCAGATGAAGCTGAATTTTCCTCTGCTATTGCTGCAAGACTTTCTATGTTACCATAAACCGATGTAATGGATTCAGTTTCCTTCTGAAGTTTTTCCGAGGTTTCTATCATTTTATCCGTAACAATCTTAATCTTATCGTTTGCAGTATTTGTTTCTGAAACTGCATTTCTCAGCTTACCATTTTCTGCTTCAAGTATTTCAAATTGCTTACTTACATCCTCAACAAGTTTTTCAACTTCACCTGTGAATTCAGTTAAGCTCTCTGTAATATTCTCAACTGCATTTCTTGTTTGCTCTGCAAGCTTTCTTACTTCATCAGCTACAACTGAAAATCCTCTTCCTGCCTCTCCTGCCCTAGCAGCTTCAATAGATGCATTTAATGCTAGAAGATTTGTTTGGTTTGAAATTGATGAAACTAATGATACTATTTCTGTTATGCTGTTTGCTTTATTTTGAAGTTCAACACTGCTGTTCTTAACAACTCCAAAGCTATCTAGAATATTGTTTAATTTATCAGCAGTACCCTTTACATTTTCAAAGCTTGTCTCTATTTTATCCACTGCACTTTCTAATTCATCCTTATTTTGAGTTTCCACCGCTACTGCATCCTTAATTGATTGAACATTAGTATTTAATAGATGTACTGAATTTTCAGTTTCCTGTGCCTGCATCATTGCCGCAGCAGCTAGTTGCTCTACAACTCCCGCAATTTCCCCAGAGGTTAGGCTCATTTTATCAGCTATCGTGCTAAGAGTTCCACTAAAAGTGTTCATCTCATCTGTTAAGCCCTTAAAGCCTACGAAATCCTTCCTTACACTATCCTTATATTCAAAAATAGTCCTATATATTTCTTCATATATGTCCTTGGTCAGGATTTCCCCATCCTCAACATAGTTACGTGACATTATGCTTTTTAACTCATTTATTACATTCTTTACTGGTTTATGTAGTAGTGCTGATGAAATGTAGCTTGATACAATAGCATAAATAGCACCAATATATATTGGAAGTGAATGTAGTAAAACAAAGGTTATACCACTTAAAATACCAAATATAACCCCGGTCATTACTGAAGATTTAATGTTTATATTTTTGATGAATCCAAAGGACATGATTTTATTTATTAAGTATGACTTTTTATAGTATATATCCTTTTCAAATGTAAGCTTTAATTCCAAGGTGTCACTGCTTCTCTCAATTTCCTTTATCTCAACCTTTTCTTTGTAATATTTGCTTGCTCCATTAATTAATCCAAGGAAATAATCAAACATTCCTCTTTTTGAATTGTACTTAAAAATTGCTTCTCTTCTTGATATTGGTTTTAAATCCAATATTGGTGGTTTTGCTCCTGGAATTTTTTTAACTACTACTACATGAACATCATACATTGATTTTAAAAACTCATATAAGTTCTCATGCTTAAAAAAAGCAGGATAATCCTTTGACCAGGTACGTATGTTTTCAACTCCTATAACACCCCATAATTCTGATGTTGGTATCTTAACATCCTGTGCAATGCTTGTTATAACTTTAAATATTTGTGAGTCATCAATATCCTCTATCGGAGAGAATGTCCTATCCTTTTGCATACCAGCACTTATCATAGCTCTGTCAACAATTTCATCAGTATAAAGCTTCCTACATGTTTTGATCCAAGCAGATACAGCAGTTCCTTTCATTTCATACCTCCTAATTTATATTAAATAATTTATTATTCAAAATATTACATAAAAATACCTATACCTGTATAATAACATATTAGAGTATAAAATTGTCAAATTATAAATTTATTTGTCTATTTATTCTAAAAAAAATAACCCGAGTGTTTTTTGCACACCCAGGTTAATTAATTCGTGTTTATTTATGAAGTATTGGTGACAGCCTTTTATAAGCTAAAAATGTAATTATCCCAATCAGTATACCCTTAAATAAGTTAAAGGGCAGAATGCTATACGCAACAAATGATTTAAGGTCTGTAATACCCTTAAAAATTTTAGCCCCTTCTGCTACCATGGAAGATATTGGAAACCCAAGTTTACTTTCATAAAGTGGAAGGAAAACCTTGTAGTTAGCCAGAGATGCAACTACTGACATTACAAGTACACCTAAAACTATGCTTGTAAGTGCATTTTTTCTTGTTTTAGAACGTTTATAAAGAATTCCAGCTGTTCCTACTAAAGTTGCACCTACTATAAAATTAGCAAACTCGCCAATAAAGGCTGTCTGACTTCCCTTTGTAACTATATACAGCAGGTTTTTAAGTAATTCTATAACTATACCTGCAAATGGTCCCATTGCAAATGCCCCAAGAAGTGCAGGTATGTCACTTATATCTATTTTTAGAAATGATGGAAATATTGGGAGTGGAAACTCGAAAAACATAAGTATTAATGCCATTGCTGATAATACTGATACCTTGATTAGTTTTGATAATGCTCTTTTTTTCATAATAGAACCTCCTTCAATATATACAGGGCGGAAGGAAGCAAATAAAAAAACCCCTGATTCCTCAGAGGTATATTGCATACACCGTCTTCTTTCATCCAGACTTTACTGTCGGCTCCGGAGTTTCACCGGATCATACCTTTCGGCTTGCGGGCTTTACCGCCGGTGGGGAATCACGCCCCGCCCTGAAGATCTTAAACTCATTATAACAGCTTGTATAAAAAATATCAATATATTTTTTTCAATATTATGGACGACTTTGCTGCTTGATGAGTATCATCATTATAGAGAATATTAAAACTATTGGTACCGACTGTGAACACTAATTCCCTATGCTAAAAATTTCCCCAAATCCTTTATTTTAATAAATCTTCGTTTTGTTTCAATAACTCCATCCTTTTTCATTTCAGACACTATTCTTGAAAGTGTTTCCCTGGTCATGTTCAACATTACTGCAATATCCACAAGATTAACATCTAAAGTAACCAAAATATCACCATTTTCATCAATTCTACCAAAATCATAAAAATGCTCTGTTATAAAGCTTACAAATGATGATCTACAGCCACCCATAATCAAATTTCCCTGTCTTATAACTAAAAGTCTTATTGTATTTATAAGCATTTCATTTGTATACTGCTTTAATGTATCATCTATAGCAAGTAGGCTCTTAGCATATTGAGCTTCAATAACATATATATTACAGTTTGTAAGTGCCTTATAACTAGTTTCATTTGGCATATCAATGCATGTGGAAAGTCCAAAAAATTCACCTGGCATAAGGTACCCATTTGAGTATTCCTTTCCATATACATCCTTACGTGTTAATATAACCTTTCCTCGTTCTATAAAATATATATAATCACCTTTTATTCCTTCATTAGTTATTGTCTCACCCTTAATATAGAGCACCTTTTTATATTTGTTTTTAAAAATATTATCGATGTTGTTTTTAATAAGTTCAATATTCTCTCTACCTTTTTTATAATGAGAATTAATTATTTTATTAAATAGCTCAACATTCAACACAGCCATCCCGCCTTCTTTAACAAATATTTTACTACTACTAATTATCGTATAATAATTTATTTATTTTATAGGCATTTGGAAATAAATATCTATTTACTTTCCATCTTCATAGACAGCGCAATCCTTTTTCTATTCATGTCAATACTCAATATTCTTACATCAACGATATCTCCTACCTTCAAAACCTCAAGTGGATGTTTAATATATCTATCTGTTATCTCAGAAATATGTACAAGTCCATCTTGATGAACTCCAATATCCACAAAAGCTCCAAAATCTGCAACATTTCTTACAGTTCCCTTTAACATCATTCCTGGTTTTAAATGCTCAAGTTCCATAACCCCTGACATTAATATAGGTTTTGGCAGGGTCTCCCTTGGATCTCTTCCTGGCTTTTTAAGCTCTTGAATTATATCCCTTAGGGTAGGTATTCCTACCTTTGCTTCCTCTGCTAGCTTTTCTACTCCATATTGTTCAGCCCTAGCATCTATACTCTCAATTTTTCTATTTTTAACCTCTTCCACATTGTAATTTAACTTTTTAAGTATTTCTAATGCTGCTTCATATGATTCAGGATGAACCGCAGTATTATCAAATACATTTTTACTCTCTGTAATCCTTAAAAAGCCTGCACATTGTTCAAACGCCTTGCCACCAAGCCTTTTTACCTTTAAGAGATCTTTTCTGCTTTTAAACTTACCGACCGTCTCTCTATGTTCCACTATATTTTTTGCAATTGCTACGTTTATTCCAGAAATATATGAAAGAAGTGCAGGAGAAGCAGTATTTAAATCTACTCCTACAGAATTTACCGAGTCCTCAACAACCCCAGTTAATGCTCCATCAAGTTTTTTTTGGGTAACATCATGCTGATATTGACCAACTCCTATAGACTTAGGATCTATTTTAACAAGCTCAGCAAGAGGATCTTGAAGCCTTCTTGCAATTGAAGCAGCTCCTCTTAAGGATACATTTATATCAGGGAATTCCTTAGCAGCCAGTTCAGATGCTGAATAAACTGAAGCCCCTGCCTCTGAAACTATTACATAATATAATTTCTTTCCCTTTTCCTCTTCAACCTCTTGCATTAATTCTGAAATAAACATTTCAGATTCTCTTGATGCTGTTCCATTTCCCAGTGAAATAATATCTACATTATGCTTATATATAAGCCCCTTTAGTATTTTTTTACTCCCTATAATATCGTTTTGAGGCGCTGTTGCATAAACAGTTGCAGTATCCAGTAGCTTTCCAGTTTCATCAACAACTGCAATCTTACAGCCTGTTCTAAAACCTGGGTCATAGCCTAAAACTACCCTGCCCTTTATAGGTGCTTGCAACAGTAAGCTTTTTAAGTTCGAAGCAAACACTTTTATTGCTTGTTCTTCAGCCTTACAGGTTAGCTCATTTCTGATTTCTCTTTCGATTGAAGGTGCTATTAGCCTTGTGTAGCTATCCTTAATACATGCCTTTATGTAGTCTGTTTCCTGTCCTGCTCTCTTTATTATCCTGTTTTCAAGATAATTTATTATTCTATCAATAGGAGCCTCTATCTTTATTGATAAAAATTCTTCCTTTTCACCTCTGTTAATTGCAAGTATTCTGTGAGGTACAATTTTATATATTGCTTCAGAATATTTATAATACATTTCATAGGGTGATGATTCCTCCTTTATAGCCTTTGAAGCTATCATTCCCTCCTTAAATGTAAGATTTCTAATAGTCTTTCTATAATCAGCATTATCGGAAATATCCTCAGCTATAATATCAAGTGCACCAGCTATTGCATCCTCCACAGCAAGTACCTCAAGTTCAACATTCACGAATTTACTAGCTTCCTCGATTAAGGAATCAGAAGACTCCTGAGCAATAATAAACTGTGCAAGTGGCTCTAGTCCCTTTTCCTTAGCAATGGTTGCTCTTGTTCTTTTCTTTGGTCTGAAAGGTCTATATATATCATCAACCTCTGTTATTGAATTAGAGCTATCTATTTGGCCTTCTAATTCGGTCGTCAACTTACCCTGACCATCTATCAATCTTTTAACCTCTTCTTTTTTGCCTTCTAGGTTTCTTAAATATACAAGTCTTTCATAGAAGTTTCTAAGAGTAGTGTCATCCATTTCTCCTGTTATTTCCTTTCTATATCTTGCAATGAAAGGAATAGTATTTCCTGCATCAATTAGTTCTATTGTATTTTTAACCTGCCATTCCTTTACATTTAATTCAATGGCAAGAACTCTATTAATATTCATCATTTTCTCAATCACCTCTACAATAAATAATATCTTTCATTTAAAAGTTGCGCAAGTAAATTATAGTATAAAAAGTGGCTGTCTCAAAATACTTTTTTCTCACAAAATTGTGCTTGATAGCTTTCATAGTCATTCTGAACCCAGTGAAGAATCTTTAAGATCCTTCACTGGGTTCAGGATGACAAGCACAAATTATGATTTTTTAGTAATTTTAAGACAACCCCTTATATAATCATACTTATTTTTAATTCTTTTCCACCTCATCAAATTTACTGCTTACTACTACAATATCTACCCTTCTATTCTGAGCTCTACCTTCGACAGTTGAATTGCTTGCTATTGGCCTATACTCTCCATATCCAATAGCAACAATTTTGTCAGGTGAAATACCTGATTCTTTAATCAGCATCTCTGCTACATTTGTTGCTCGTATAGCAGAAAGCTGCCAATTGGAAGTAAATACTGCTTGACGAATTGGTATGCTATCTGTGTGGCCTTCAACTCTTATATAATTTCCCATTTCCTTCAGTATATTACCAATATCGATTATTTCTTTTATTGAAGCATCCTTCAATTTGGCACTTCCAGAATCAAATATTATAGAATTTTTAAGTCGTACTAAAACTCCTTTTTCATCTATCTGGGTTACCACATCATTTGACAAACCATTTTGCTCAATATATTTATCAATATTAGTCTTTAAATTTTCTAGCCTTTGCTCCTCAGTATCTACTATTTGTACTCCAGGGTTTGTACCAACTCCATTTCCGTTTCCTATGAGATTTCCTCCACCACCCATTGCCGAACCTAATGAGGATGCAAGCTGGCCATATTTTTGTTCACTAACACTACTTATAGCATACATGATAATGAAAAAAATCATCAGCAAAGTGATTAAATCAGAATATGTAAGAAGCCATCGCTCACTGTTCTCGTGGGATTCATCATCCATTCTTTTCATTTTGTCACCTTCTCATTTTCTCCTTCTTTAGAGTTCTTGTTATCCTTATTGTTTCCTAGAAAGCCACTAAGTTTTTCCTCAAGCAAATTTGGACTAGTACCTTCTTGTATTGAAATGATTGCCTCCATAATTAATTCCTTTTCCAAATTTTCTATTTTGTTCAATGCCTTAAGTCTATTTGCAATAGGTAACCATATAAGATTTGCTGTTCCAATACCATACAATGTTGCAATAAATGCAACTGCAATCTTAGGACCTAATTCCTTAGGATCATCAAGATTACCTAATATATGGACTAATCCCGTAACAGTACCTATAATACCCATTGTTGGCGCAAACCCACCAGCTGCTTCAAATATTGTAATTCCAGATTTATGTCGTTCATATGTTAAATATATCTGATTCTCCATGATTTCCTTTACTTTCTGAGGTTCAGTTCCATCTACTGCCATAGCTAAGCCCTTTGCAATAAATGGGTCCATTGCTTCTGCATTTGGAACCTCCTTTTCAAGTGTTAGCAGCCCTTCCTTTCTTGATAAGATTGTAAGATTTTTAAAATAGCTAATTAAATTAGCTAAGTTACTTTCTTTGTTCTTAAAAGCTACCCCAAGTATTCCTCCAATTCTTTTCAAGTCCCCAGCTGGAGTTGATACAATAACTGCTCCGATTGTGCCTCCAAGCACAATTAATGCAGCTGTAGGCTCCAATAATGCTCCAATATTGCCACCATCTAAAACAAACGCTAAAATTATTCCTACAAATGAAATTAACAAACCAATTATTACCGATAGTGCCATTTTTATACCCCCCAACAGCTATACTGCCTTATTAAATGTATAATATCTAAACTTTAAGATAAAAAATAATTAATGTCAATTACTTTTTACATAAAATGCACTAAAATAACAAAATACGTCATGCCTTCCTTTAAAAATTACTCCTCAATATATCACTATTAAAATAGCTGCCATAATAGCAGCTATTAGCATCTAAAATTATTTCTGTCTCTTTTCTGAGCATACATATTATCATCTGCATTGGTTAATATTCTGTCATAGCTCATACCCTTTTCAAACCTGCATATTCCCGCACTAAATCCAATTGGTATATTCCTCAATCTATTATTATCAAGATATTTTCTTATCCTATTAATGCTTTGTTCAACTTCATCCATACTTCCCCCATGGATGACCATAACAAATTCATCTCCAGCATACCTAGCAACAATATCCCTATGTCCAATACTTTTTCTTAATACATTTGCAAAATAGGTAAGAATTTCATCACCTGTTCTATGTCCAAAGTTATCATTAATTTCTTTAAAATTATCCATATCAATCATAATAAGGTATTGGCTTTCCATGCTTCCTTCAGCCCTTAAAATTTCATTTTCAATAATATCTTCAAAATGTCTTCTGTTGTATATCCCAGTAAGCTTGTCTATTCTAAGTGCTTCTTTTAGCTTATTCATAAGCTTCGCATTAGTAATAGCAACCTCAAGCTGTCTGCAGATGTATTGGATAAATCTTATATCGTTTTTATCAAATGCATTTTCATTATTGGAATTATCAATATTTATAACTCCATAGAATTTTCCATTAACATATAATGGTGCACTAAGACAAACCTTCATTTCAAGAGCTTTATTATTTTTAAGGTTATTATAGTTATCCTTGTCTATATATTTACTATCAAATTTTCTTGGGTCCTTAATTATATCTGGAGCCATTAACTTCTTTGTCCTATATAGAAACAGTTCTTCTTTTCTAAAGGTTACCTTTTTTAATTTTTCCATATCATAGCCAACAGCTGCCTTATATTCAAGAAGATCAGTATTTTTATTATATATTAAAATACTTCCATTCTCCGCTCCATTTATAAGCATAATTGTATCATTAATAAGTTGGTTATATAATTCATCTAAATTTTTAAAATCTCTTAGCTCTTCAGAAACCTTCATCATAGTATTATTAATATCATTTGTTCGCTCATACAAAAACCTAATATGGCTATACTTTTTATAAAATATTATAGATATTATAAACAGAATTAATATAATAATGCTTAAAAAAATATATACCATTTATAAACCACCTTTATAAAAGAATACTCTATGGAATATTTTTACATATAATATATTGCAGCAAGAACAATCTATCATAAGATAGATTGTTCTTAAATTTAAAACATATCTTTTTTAGCAAGTATATAGGTTACAATGGCAGTTATTAATCCTGTAGCCCCTACGATAATCATAAATCCAAACCTGCTATCTTGGAGTGGGACTGGCACGTTCATTCCAAAAAAGCTAGCAATTGCAGCAGGAATAGATAAAACTATTGTCATAGATGCAAGAAATTTCATTACTATATTTAAGTTATTGGATATAATTGATGCAAATGCATCCATAGTACCGCTTAAAATGTTGCTATAAATATTTGCCATCTCAATAGCTTGTTTGTTCTCAATAATTACATCCTCTAATACATCCTGATCCTCTGAATATTTCTGCATAAATTCAAGCTTCATCATCTTTTCCAAAGTTATTTCATTGGATTTCAGAGAAGTTGAAAAATAAACAAGGCTTTTCTCAAGGGATAAGAGTTGAATTAACTCTTTATTTTTCATGGATTTGTGAAGTCTAGCCTCTATTAGGTGGCTTGTCTTATCGATTTGCTTAAGGTACATTAAATAGTAAGTAGCAATTCTATAAAGAACTTGAAGAATAAACCTTGACTTTTTAAAAGTATAAAAGGTTTTTATCTTGCGCATTATAAAATCATCAATGACTTTATTATCCCTTAAGCATACGGTAACAATTACATTGTCATTAAGAATAATACCAAGTGGAATAGTGTAATACTCAACAGTTTTGTTTTCAATGTCCATGATTGGAATATCAACTATAACCGATACCTGATTATCATCTATTTCGACTCTTGAGGTTTCCTCCTCATCTAGAGGTGCCTTTAAGAGTTCCACATCCAATCCGGTTTTCTGGCTTATAAGCTCAATTTCTGTTTCTGTTGGTTTAATCAAGTTAACCCAGCAGCCATGTTCAACATCCTTAAGCTCAATTATACTATTTTCAATTGTCTTAAATATTTTGATCATTCCATCTCTCCTTCCTGTGCCCCATATCGGACACAGGAAAGCATCCGAATGGGGCTAGCTTAATTTTGTTTTCCTACTAGGCCCATCGTCCATAAAATAACACCTCATGTAATAAATTTTTTTTAAAACTAAAATTAATGTATTTTAGTTGTTTATAATTTTGTGGTTGCAATTTAAATAACCACGTACCCATATATAACTTTACCTCAAATATTTGTAAAAATCAATAGAATAGACATCTTAGGGAATATTCTTTTTTACATCAACGTTTAATCCTCTGAACCACTTTGACTAGTTTTAGGATTAAGTATTACTACAGGTTGAGGAGGTACTATTACAGGATTTAAACCATTTTCTGAAGTAGGAAAGACATTCGGCCTTTCGCAAATCCCTGTAACACCAACAATAAACTTTCGCTGGCTTATTAATGCCTCAAATTCTTTTATCTTTTTATTTAATAAATCCAAAGTAGTACGAATTACCTTTTCAAACTTAATAATTGTGTCCCTTATATGCCTGAAGTCCGATCTCTCATCATGTTTTCCTCCCTCCATACCATCAAAAATTTTCAAAAGCTCTGTGAGGGTTCCAATTTTATTAAAATGTGTGATATTGTAGTTTGCAGCAGGAAGAGGTGTTATTGCAATTTCTTGAAGTATACATTTAATAAGATATCTTATTTCACTTTCAATTACAGTAATTTTGTACTCCAGTTCTAATTCAATCAGCTTGATAATTCTAAATAAACTCTCCTTGATTCTGTTTCTTAATACGAGTACTATATAATACTTAAGCATACAAATGCATTCCTTCTCATCTAGATTTCTACTGAAATCCAAGTCAAAATAAAAATAATTTATATCAAATAATAACTGAATTATTTGCTTCTTCGTAAACTTTCCAAAGCTCTCATTTATAAAATTTGAATATCCCTGTATCCTTAATATATCCTCAGCCTGCCTTCTCCACTCTGGATCCGCTATGACACAGGCAATATCTCTAATACTTATTCTGAACACTAAATACCTAAATATTTTTTCAATTATATCTTCATCAATTCTATCAACAATAAGTGCTAATTTATAATCTGCACAATCAGGATCAACATATGGTGGAATATACTGCCTGTTACATACCTTGTTATACTGCTCTATTATTACCTGTTTTTGTTTGCATGTATCACAAGGGAAATAAGCTACTTTCTTTCCTTCCTTTATTCCATAATTGATAGAGCTAAGCAAATATTCATTAAAACAATCATCAATTGACCCATCTATTCCTCCATCAACATCTGCAGCACCTTCCTTGGTGTTTTCCATAACCTTTTTAATAATATCATCTATTTCATTATCATTAAATGCCTCACCCAAATTCACCACCCCAATCCGAAGCTTTATTTAATTATATTTATAACTTCAAGGTTTAATGATTATCTTTGCAGTACATACTTATTAACATTTTCATATAAATATAGAGCTATCAATAGTTTATTAACACAATCTACAACATACTTATCCACAAAATGTGGATAAGTATGTTGTAATTCTATTTATAATATTTAACACTCATTAATATAATTAATTGAGGTGATTTTATGAAGCTTAAAAAGATTATTAGTTTATTCTTCCTTTTATTTTTTACCATTAGTATCTTAGTATCTGCTAAAGATAGTTTTAATCCAAAGAATGCCTACAATATTACAAAGGAACTTTCCTCTGATAAGTACAGAGGAAGGCTTGTTGGAGACAGTGGTAATAAACTTGCCCGTGATTATATTGAAGAATATTTTAAAATGCTCAATTTAAAGCCCGGAGGTGACAATAACAGCTTCCTACAAACCTTTGAAATTTACGTCCCCTCCATCAACGGTACCTTTTATTTTAAAGTATATGATACAAGTGGCAAAATGGTGAAGGAATACAAGTATGGACAAGACTTTAAAGAAATGACCTATGGGGCTTCAATTTCCGGTACAGTTTCAGGCCAGCTCAAAACAGGATTAAGAACCCAGGCTAATATAATAATTGCAGAAAATATAAGTTCGACCTTTGAAAATCCAAGAGGTTATTCAAATGATTTGGAATTAATGGCTAATGGAATAAAAGCCATAATAATTCCTGGAGATGAATACCTGCGGTTCAGAAGTCCCTATAAGCTTCAAAAACAATATGATAAGGGCATAGTCAAACTTTATGCTTCTCGTAAAATTCTCCCAGAGCTCAGGAGTTTTGCAGAAAAGAACTACAGCTTTGAGATTAAGAGCACCATAAAAGTAAAGTTAGCAAATGGGAGTAATGTTATTGGAATACTTGAGGGTAGAGATACGAGCCTTCCTCCTTTAATCCTCTCTGCTCACTTTGATCATGTGGGCTTTGATGGAGATGGAGTTATATATCCTGGCTCCCTAGACAACGCATCCGGAACGGGATTTCTACTTGAATCTGCAAGAACACTAAAGTCATTTAAACAGCCTGAAAGAACTATAATATTTGTGGCATTTGATGGAGAAGAGGTAGGATTACTGGGTTCAAAATATTTTATTGAAAATTCCCCCATTAACATAAAAGAAGCGGAATGTATTAATTTTGATATGGTTAGCTCAGGAAGTGAACTTCCTGTTTCAATTTTATATTCATCTAAGAAATCTGAATTTGCAAATGAAATACTTAATATTGCCCGTTCTCAAAATATATCTGCAAAATCAAATGTTAATGACTCTAGTGATCATGCTTCTTTTTGCTCCAATGGAATAAATGCTGCAACCTTGATTCAATATGATGTGGACAAAATTCATACTCCAGATGATACTATGGAAAATGTATCTGAAAATGGTTTTATGAATGTATACAGAATACTAAATGCCTATTTATCCACTAGAGAGGTATATTCATTCTCTTTAAATCTGCAAACTACAGAACCCGTTACTAGATACTTACTTCCCGGAGCTGGAATCCTTATAATTACAACTGCAGTAATTTTCTATGTTTTAAACAAAAATGGCTTCGGGGAAAATAATATTTAAATTCAGGGCATAAAAATCTCCTTCTCAGCATTCATTGTAAAATGATTGCCAAGAAGGAGATTTTTACATATTCAAAAACCTTATTCCATATAGTATAATACTTACTGCTTGTCCTCTATGTAATTACTTCTTTAATTCTTGTTTCCCAGTTACAGCGCTCGCAGCATCTATTGTGAAAGTAGCCTTAGCTTCTTCAGTGGTGAAATATATATTTCCATCAACTAAAGTATCTACTAGCTTGAAGTTTTTAACTGAAACATAAAGATCGCCTTTGAATGTTCCGTGTTGGATACTAGCCTCTGGACTAGTAATAGTTAGTTTTGGCGCTGTTAATGTAAATCTAGCTGTGATATTACGCTTATCATCTTGAGTATAAAGAGCTATTTTACGTTGTATAATGTCATTACCAGCTGTATCCTTTTTACCATTTTTAAATTCGCCTTCTAATACAAGATCCTTATCAAAAGTTAAGCTTTTTAATGTTGATATAATCCATGTACCAGTTTTGCCTAATGCCTTTTCAAATGCATCCTCATTATTTACCAATGAAGCTGATGTTACTGCATCTACCCCAGTCTTTAATTCTTGTTTTCCAGTTACACTACTCTTATCATCCATTTTGAAAGTAGTCTTTGCTTCTTCAGTAGTAAAGTATATGTTTCCATCAACTTTAGCATCTACTAGCTTGAAGTTTTTAATTGAAACATAAATATCACCTTTGAAGGTTCCGTGTTGGAAACTAGCTTCTGGACTTAAAATAGTTAATTTTGGTGCTGTTATTGTGAATCTGGCTGTTAC
This sequence comes from Clostridiaceae bacterium, assembly GCA_041639705.1. GTDB lineage: Bacteria > Bacillota > Clostridia > Clostridiales > Caloramatoraceae > JARDZI01. The sequence goes on from JBEQBT010000048.1 coordinate 16,534, forward strand.
AACACGTTTATCGTCCTGGGTGTATGGA
>JBEQBT010000049.1:0-16470 GCA_041639705.1 Clostridiaceae bacterium
GTTTAACAAATAACCTTAAAGCTACATATTATGTAATGTAATTACTTTAAGGAGAGTTGCAAATGTATCCTTGCTGTTGTAGATACTGCTATATGGCTCAAAAGGAAGAGGAAGTTCAGGATGGATTTAGATTCTTTCCACCAACACCAGGAAGACCTCCATTTCCAGGTGGCCAAGGTCCGGGAGGTCCAGGCGGACCTGATGGACCAGGACGACCGCCTATGGGAGGTCAGGACAGACCACCATCAGGACCACCACCCACATATACACCTCAAAGACCAAGACCTCAGGGAATAGGAATACACGCTGTTGATCCAGGTGCAATAAGACCATGTACCTTTAGGTATGTTTATATTTGGCTGGAGAATAGAAGACAGTTTTGGGCATATCTTGTGTTTGTAGGTAGAACCTCTGTAGCTGGCTGGAGATGGAATGGATTTAGATGGGTATACTTCGGGATAGATTTAAGAAGAATTGACTCATTTGTGTGCTTGTAATCAAAAGTAAATCATTGAGACCCAAACAAAGTGCCAGGCTCGTGGCAAGTGATAAATTTATACATTTGTCACTTGCCACGAGCCTGGCACTTAATTATTGAAGTGAATACATTCCTTTACTTTCCATATACTTATAAATTGCTTCTCCGTGTTTTTGTTCTTCCTTTTGTATATGATTTAATACATCCCGAGTCTGTGACTCCTTAAGCTCAAATATAGCAGTATCGTATGCACTTGAAACATATTTTTCAGTCATTAGCATATCGGTGCATAGGTCCTTATCAGAAGTCTGAAAATTAGCATTACTGCTCTGTGGTTGTAAATTGCTGAATGACTGCTGAGGTTGCTGGGATTGCTGTTGTTGTTGGTTTGTGACGCCTTCAACCTGCTGATTGCCTAAAGCTGGAATCTGGCCACTAAGCAACTGATTGATGGAATTTAAGTGCTCCTGCTCTATGTTAGCATGATTACTAAATATAGTTTTAAGCTGTTGGTCAGATGCTAACTTAGCATAATTTGAATATTTTTGTATACAAATCTCCTCATGGCCCTTTTGATCTTCAAGTAGGGATCTTTCTTTTGAAGTTAAAGTTAAATTCATAATAAACACCTCCATCAATAGTATTTTCAAAAAGAAGAAAAATATCCTAAGTTTTCATCTGTCCTTTTAACATTTTGATAGGGGTAATACCCAATGACTTTTCTCTGGTTAATTTGGTAAAGAGGTAAAGAAATCTGCTAGTGTCAAAACATGCTTTTCTAGATGACGATCTATACTAATGAAAAAGGCTGGGAATATTTAAAATATTCCCAGCCTTACTATTTACATATCTGGCAGGGGTACCAGGACTTGAACCCAGACCAACGGTTTTGGAGACCGCTACTCTACCAATTGAGCTATACCCCTACAACAAAATAATTATACATTATAACAGGATTAAATGCAATAGTGTAAGAACAAAATTAGTGACTATTCAGCATCATAAATACAATATATACAAATACTTTCATGAAAAATAAATTATAAGAAAGTTACTGATATTTCCAATAATAATTGATATAATCAATTTATAGTCTTGGAATATTTTGGGAGGGAGAATATTATGATAAACAGATCAGAAGAGGTTGATATGACTTATTACAAGGGCAAAGTGTTAAATTTCATAATAACCAACCCATGCAGATATAGCTTATGGGATATTGAGAACAGGTTTGGGCTGAATAGAGATAAAATTGAACAATTCATATTGGAATATAATAAAATGGGATTTGGGATTTATATAAAAAAGGGAAGGTATCTTATTAAAGACTCAAGGGAGAGTGTAGAAGTATTCCTATATATAGCTAAAAGGCAAGAATCAGAATTACTTGCCTTATATGAAAGCTTGAGGAAGGAAAGTTCAGATGATAAGAAAATAAGCATGAATAAGTTTTTAAACTGTTTAAATAATACATTAAACAACAAAAGCGGTTTTATAGAAGAATTGAACTATCTTGAAAGAGATGGGTTAGTATATTTAAAGAATAGTTATATACATATATTAGAGCCTCCATTTAAAGATTTAAAAAACGAAAAAATACTTAAACTTCTAATATTTATAAATGTTGTTAGAAACTTATATCCCAAAAGAAATCTGTTGAATAGTATTTTTAGAAAACTTCTTTCAGAATATAATAATAGAGGTTTTAGATTTAATGGGGAAGCAGTTCAGTATATAAATAAGTGCAAAATGAGCCTGGCTGAAGAAATCATTTTGAATATTATTGAGGATGCTATCTACAATGACAAATCATTAGAATTTTCATATAGGACTCAGGTAGGAACAATGAAAATAAAAATAAACCCTTCAGGGATAATATACAATAACCAGAAGGATATGTGGTATGTGGTTACCCTTGGGGAGCGTCGTACAGAATATAGAATGGACAAGATAACTAATGTCAGAATAGTAGAGGGAGGTGCTGGACATTTTGTAAGGAATCTATATGAATACAGTATGGGAATATCAGGAGAAAGTCTAACTGATGTAAAGGCTGCATTCAGGAAAGAGGATTGCATATATAAAAAGCTATTATGCTATTTAAAGCTTAGAAAAAGTGCTGGGATTAAAGAAACAAACAATGCTTACATACTAACAGACAGAGTATGTGGAACCAATGAATTTAAAAAATGGATTAGAACATTTGGTGAAAATGCTGTTTGCTTAAAGCCTGATAAACTAAGGGAAGAAATATTAAAGGATGTTAAGCTCTTAAAGGAGAGATATGAGGTGGTGTGATTGGATAGAGCATTACTGTTTTATAAAATAGCCTGGACCCTAAAAGACGGAAGTAAAAGTATATTAGATATAAGCAATATACTAAGAATGAATAAAGATGAGATAATTGAAACACTTATTTTTGGTATGACTTCACATTTGAAGCAATACTGGGGATTGAAATTTTGTAATGATGAATTGGATATAAATATTGATATAAATGAAGAATTAATCAAGAATGAGGATACAAATTACAATATGAGGTTATTAAGAGAGTATCTATGTTTAGAGACGAGGGTAACACTTTGGAATAATCTAATCAGTATAGACGGAATGAAGTTTCTCTCAAAAAGTGAAAGATGGACTCTATTTGATGTTTTAAAGGAGTGTGGAGGAACCTTTGCAGAGGATGTTAGACAGATAATACTTTATTTCTATAACTATGAACTCAATGAAAAGTATATGTCCATATCGGAAAGTAGGATAATTAAAAGATGTATGGATATATTTAATGTTGATGAAATTATTTTACTAAAGCTTTATGAAGCAATCGATAAAAAATTCTGTATAAACGTGAAATTAAAGGAAGGAATGTTACTAAGAAACATTTCTCCTTCAAGAATACTTCTGGATGATGACCAGAATAGATGGTATTTAGAACATATAAGAGAAGGAGAACCCTTTAATATATGGCTTAAAAAGGTGGAAGAGGTTGAGCTGCTGCCTGGTTTTAATGTAATTGAAGCTAATGCAGAACCCCTTAGGGAGAATAAGAAGGAAATGCACAGAGTAAAAATAAGAGTGTATAATGATAAAAACTCCAGGGAAAGGGCTCTTGGATTTATATCCTCTAAATATATCATTGATGAAAAAATAAATTATGGTTATTCTGATATAACTGCAAGTGTAATAAATTTAGAAGCATTTAAAAAATGGGTTATGGAGATGACCCCACAGGTTGTACTTCTTGAGCCTGTGGAATTAAGACTTGAGTTTTACGAAATGGTCAATTCCTGGGCTCAAAATTACGCTGCAGGAATCTAGTAAATTAAAACCTAATGGAATATCAAATTCACTCCTTTATTTTTAAAGAACAAGGTTATGAAGGATAATCAAATAACAACCTTTTTATAGATTACTATTTAAATCAATAGTAATCTAATTTATTTTTATGTCGATATATTAAGAGAAGGCATTTTAAGAAACATTTAAGGCGGGATGTTCTATGAAGGCATATAGGCTTGTATATTTTTTTAGTAAAAATGGGGATAAGGGTGAAATAGAATATAAAGAGGATCTAAAGCAGGAGGATGGACCTGAAGAAGATGTGAAGCAGGTCCTTGACTATTGTTTGAATAGCATTAAGAGCCATTATGCAAATTATTCTGAAGAGTATAATGGTTATTTTTTTGTGTTTTCATTTAATAAACTAGATAGCGGCAGTTTTTGCATTTATAAATTAGATGGAAGTGATGGTAAATATACTGCTTGTATTTTAATATTTAAGGATGGGTATTTACCATTTTATTCAATACAACTGTATGGTTCTGATGTGCTTAATGTTGACAGCATTAATTATAAAGTCTTTGGTACGCTCTTCTCAGGTGGACTTGCAGGAAAATTAAAACCTGTTGAAGGAATAAACTTTGAAAAAGCTTCAATATTTTTAAAGGGTAAGGGTGACCACAGCCTGAGAAATATGCTGGATATACTTCTTGATGCTTATGAAGATGCAGTATTTGTTAAGGTGTATGATAGGCTTGAAAATATAGTATTATGGATAACAGCAATTCAAATGGCATTTCCGGTTGAAATAGCCCACAGCATATTTTTTTCAATAGAGACTAATAGTCCTGATCTGGCAGAATGTAAAATTACTACTACTGAGAATGGTTTAGAAAATCTTGAAGAAAAAGAGAGTAAAGAGATATATTCCTTTAATTTTATAATAGGCAGAATATCAAAGGCAATTAATGAGTTTAGACTTACAAGGCTTATTGAAATGGGATATATAATTTCTGCTGAAACAATAAATGCATTTCACAGATTTTTAAGTAAATTTAATTACAAAAAAGTAGATAATCAACTTGAAAAATGCTATAAGCTATTTAATATGATTAATTTTGGGCTTGGAAATACTGAGGAGGAGGATGTAAGAGGAGCAATTGAATTTGCTCTTTTATATGGTCCTCAAGCTGCATTAGAAGAACTGTTTGAAGGAATTCAAAATATATTGATAAAAATTGAATATGAGTTGGACTTAGAAAAAGTAAAAATACTTTCTGAATTTATGTATAAGGTAGCTGTAAAATCGAAGGAAAGGATTTATTTAGATAAGGCGAATGATTTCTTTTTTAGATTTATAGATGAAATTGTTATGGAATCAAATAATATAGATGAAGAAGATCTGTTTAATTTCTATGAAAGCATAAAGAAAATAGCTTTAAAGCATGTAGATAGGATTATAAAAAGTTCTATTTCTACAGTTAGACTTAAGAAGATAGGTGAGTATTTAGGTGAGAATATACATCCAATTCAGTCTGAAATCTATTTACGCTTTATAATTGGTGACCTTATAGTTATTAAGGCATCATGGAACAGAGCAATGCATATTGAAGGATTTGGAGAGTTTATAAATGCATGTATTGAAGGCTTATTGGATGAAAAGGTAAATTATGAACAGATATTTAATACTATTGACAGAGATGTGGATTATTTTGCACATATATCACTGCTTTTATATAATAGGCTCCTTCAAGCTGGACATACTGTGGATTTTGTAAGGAGCTTTTCACAATGCATTTCAGAAAAATCTAAAGAATGGGCAGATGAAGCTCATAGTGCAATACATGAATCAGATGTAAATACCAGACTTTTACTAGAGGAATTTATAATTAATATTAAGGAAAAGTCTAATAAATCCGATTATTTTTGGAGTAGCTTTAGATATGGACAAAAGGATATTCCAGGGTACTTGAAAAATTATACATCAGAGGCTGTTAAAATATATGTGTCTTTGCTGGATGAAAAGGATGTTCCTATAGAGAGTGCAAAACTTATTAGATTTGTTGTAGGTAGGGATATAATACTAGATAAGGAAACTTTAAGAGATATTATTAAAGATTATGAGAACACCCTTGAACTTGTAAAGCCAAATGAGGAGGAGTTAATACTTAACCAGAACATAGATAGGATAAAAAAGGATAAGTATATAAACACCCTGCCAGATATTTGTGGCTTGATTACCTTCGCAATGTGGGTTTCCAACCCAGGAGGGGGACCTAGTCTAAAACTAAAGGATATTTTTGAGGACTGTCCAGACTTTAAAAGGATTGATCACAGGTATTTTCAATATTTAGTATGGTGTCTTCCACATATTATAGAGTATGCAGAAGTATCTGATGATCATAGACAGATTATTGATCAATTTTGTAGAGCCGATGTAGAGGAAGAATTTTTTAATCTTTATATAAATATTATTAAAAAAAGATGTAATCAAAACAAATCCTCAGGGTATTCAAAAGTTCTAAACTTTCTATTTTGCTATTATTTTTATACTCTACCAAAGTATGTTTATATAGGTGAGGAGCATTTAATAGAAAATATGAATCAGAGAATTTCTGAACTTTTAGAGGGAGATTACATAAGAAACATAAATGATTTAGACAAAGACTTGACATATGAATTTAAAAAGAGGGAGTTAAGTGTCCCTGTTATGTGGAAAGATATATATATAAAATCTAAGGAAAATAGGAGGAATCCATTACTTAAACAGGTAATGAAGGTTTTTAGTAAAAAGAATAACTGAGATATTTAAGTAAGTAGCACATTTTATTCTGGTAATTTATAGTATTTCATATGAATTAAGCCAACTTTGCTGTTTAAAGAATTGTTTTTTTGATATAATCAAAATGATGATAAAAGTTTTGTTTGCTTAAGATACTATAAAACCGGAGGATTAGAAGAATGCGTAATTTTTGGTGTGAAATAAATATCGATAATGTTGAGCATAACATAAAAAAAATAAGGGAAAAGACAAACAAAAAACTAATGGCAGTTGTTAAGGGGAATGCCTATGGACTAGGAATAGAAGGTATGACTCTAATACTTGATGATTTAGTTGATGGGTTTGCAGTATCCAATATAGAGGAGGCACTTCAAGTTAAAAGTAATAAGGACATACTAATTCTTTACCCAGAGCTTGGGGAGGATGATATAGATTTAATAAAAGATAATTTTATTATTACTGTGGATAATAGGATTATACTTGATAAGTTAGAGGCCTCTGGCAGGGAATATAGGGTACATATATATGTTGATACAGGAATGAACAGGTTTGGAGTAAAGCCCTATGAGTTAAGAGGATTTATTGAGGATATTAAGAGAAAATATAAAAATATAATAATTCATGGCATTTATACCCATCTTCAAAACACAGGGAATAATGACTATACTAAAAAACAAATAGAGAGTTTTAGAAATACAATTACAGATTATATAGGGGAAATTGAAAATATTCATATACTTAACTCAAATGGGTTTTTAATGTATAATGAAAATGCTGATTTTGATAATTGGGTAAGGCTTGGGAATGTGTTATATGGATATAATTCTATAGGCTATGGATATAGAAAGGTATTTTCATATAATGCAAAAGCAATTAGGGTATACGACCTAAAGCAAGGAGAAACAATTGGCTATGGTAACAGCTATAGAGGCAGGAAAAATATTAAGGTTGGAATATTGGATGTAGGTTTTATAGATAAGCTTGGATGTGTACTGGAGAGTAAAGGCAATATATTTAGAGACATTGCAAAAGCAGTTTATCATCATGTAAAATATCACAGTGGTATAAACTTTAATGGGAGAATTATTAGGATACTTGGAAAGCCTAATATGAATTTTACATTGATTGATGTAAGTGGAATAGAGGAGAATGCTGTGTTTAATATTGAACTTCCTTCAGTTATTGCTGACAGCAGCATTCCTAAAAAATATAGAAAAGGTGATTCATATGTATCAATTTAAGGAAATAGATGAAGCTATTTTAAATGATTATAATGAGAAAGCGTTAAAGGGGCATATATTTCAGACCTCTTACTGGGCAGAGGTTAAAAGTGAGTGGATTGTCAAATACTTTGGGGGATATGATAGTAATGGACAGCTAGTTTTGACCTGCTTACTTCTCCTTAGAAAAATACCATATATTAATAGATTTATGGGTTACATACCTAGAGGTTTTACCTGTGATTACTCAAATGAGGGGTTGATTAAGGAATTTACTAATTTCCTGAAACGGTATGGTAAAAAAAGTAAAGTTGCATTCATTACTGTGGATCCAGATATTCATCTGAAGGAGGAAGAAGAAACAGTTGTACTTGGAGAGAAGATTAGCAATATGCTCCTTGATGCAGGATATATAAATAAAAAGGCAGAGAACTTTGAAAATATACAACCTAACTTTGTATTCAGACTTAACATTAATGTTCCTGGTGAAGTTGAGGAAAAGAAAAAAATAATATACAACAGCTTTAGTAATAAGACTAGATACAACATAAAGGTTGCCCAGGACAGAGGTTTAAGTGTTGAAGTTTTTGATAAGGACAACATCACAGAGGAGATATTAGATAAGTTTCAGGAGCTTATGGTCATAACGGGAAAAAGAGATGACTTTATTATAAGACCAAAGCAGTATTTTAAAAACATGATTGAAAAAATATATCCCTACTGCAAGCTTTACATGGTTAAATACAGCTATGAAAAGGATTTTGAAAGAATAAATGAAAAGCTTAAGGATCAGCAAAAAAACAGAGAGAGGTTTCTAAAGAAAAAGGAAGAAGTCGAAGCCCAAATCAAAGCTGAGGAGGAGCCAAGTAAGCTTGAGAAGCTTCAAAAGAAACTCACCAGTGCAGAGACTAACATAGCTGAAGCAGAGAGGCAAATAGGAAGCTTTAATGAAAGAATTAAGGAAATAGAAGAATTCAAGGGCATGGAGGAGGTTTATGTATCCGGAGCAGTATATATATATTATGGAGGAAAGGGCTGGTACTTCTATGGGGCATCCCATAATATTTTAAGAGACACTATGCCAAACCTCATTATGCAGTGGAGCATGATATCCGACAGTATTGACCTTGGCTGCTATATGTATGATTTCAGGGGAGTCTCAGGTAATTTAAACCCTGATAATCCGCTATATGGACTATTTAAGTTTAAAAAGGGCTTCAATGGTAAATTTGTAGAATTTATTGGAGAATATGAACTTGTAATAGACAACCTAGTGTACAAAATGTTTAAAACCGCCCTTCCAAAGTTTAAGGCAATAAGAAGAAAAATTAGAAAAAGAAAATAGGTTAGATGGACTGCTTAAAGGGCAGTCCTTTTTTATGCCCAGAATGATTATATAATTTCACATCTGTGTGGAAATGCGTCGTAAGGTGCGCTCATAATCAGGCACTGTAGTGGCCGATGCCCACATCGGCTTGAGGCATTTGCGGTATATAGTATTTCCACAATTGTTGCAGATATCACTTGTCATGATAATGCTCTGTTGATGTGGGCATCAACCACTACGGTTCTATCATAATATCAATAATATTTGTTACACATAATTCCTATTTTGTTAAATAAACATTATCATCTAATCATTTAATAAATGCTTTTCAAGCATATAAAAATGTTACTTCGGAATATTAATTAATAGAAAACCATGAAATAACCAGATAATAGAAGTAAGAAGAAGAATAAAATTTCACTTTGACATAAATGGGTAAAATTAGCATGATACGGGGTAAAATCAACCTTGATACATAGTATTAAAAACTATATAATAAATATATAACAAATATGAAATATAGATAAATAAACTAATATGGGGGTGAAAATTTGAACAAAAAAAGGCTTATTAGTGTAGTATTAATGACCTTTATGTTCTTTGCAGTTAACCTTGTGAGACCAGATTTAACAAAGTTCACCAGAGGAGAAAAAAGCTATACTGTAGCATTAGCTGCAGCACCAAGAAGTAGTTCAGGTGGATTTAAGTCAGGTAGTTTTAAATCATTTGGAGGATTTAGCTCTGGAGGATTTAAATCAGGAAGCTTTTTTAATTCTAAAAAGAGCAGCTCATGGTCGAGTGGCAGCTCAAGAAGAAGTTGGCTTCCAATACCCATACCGTGGAACTTTGGAAGAAGCTATGGATTTAATCCTTTCTATTTTCTATTTGGGTCATTGGGATCAATAATAAGATTAATAATTATTGTGGCTGTAATTTACTTTATAGTAAAGAACTTTAGAAGAAGACACTAAGGATAGTGTTAATAATTGTGGGAAACCACATAATAATAAAATTTAAGGAGGAGTTTAAAAATGAGTGTATTTAAAAGAATTTCAAACATGTTCAGGGCAAAGGTAAACAATGCATTAGACGAAGCAGAAAATCCAGTGGAGCTTTTAGACCAGAAGATAAGAGATATGGAGGAGAGCCTAAACAATGCAAAGCTGTCCTCAGCTCAGATACTCGGAAATGTTCATGAAATAAGGATGAAAATGGAGAACGCAAAAAAGGAGTCCACAGAATTTGATGAGAAGGTTAAGCTTGCTATGGCTAAAGAAAATGAGGAGCTTGCAAAGAAAGCACTTCAAAGGAAACTTGAAGCTGACAAAACATACGAGAGCCTTAAGAAAAGCTATGATGATGTATCACAAAAGGCAGAAGCTATTAAGGAAAAGCTTAAAGAGCTTGATGGAGAAATACAGAAAACAAGAAGCTATAGGGATGAAGCTGCTGCAAGGTACAATAATGCAGAGGCAAGTAAGAAGGTAAATGAGATACTTGCAAATGTTGATACAGGCTCAAACAAAATAAATATAGATGACATAGAAAGAAAGATTCAAAGGAAGGAAGCAATGGCTGAAGGTCTAGGTGAGCTTAAACTTGATACAACACTTGAGGATGAATTTAAAAAGCTTGAGGAAGTTGACTTAGATGAGGAATTGAAAAAATATAAGCAAAGCTAAGGGAGAACAGTATGAGAGTGCAGGAGTATTTAAATGGCGAGAAGGAACACTACGGAAGTATTTATGTTGATATTAACTATGCAATAGATAATATTACCCCCTTTTTAGATAAAAAAAACCTGGAAGACAGGAAGTTTGTTAGCAGGCTTCCTGTCCTCAAAAGGTACATGGAGTTAATTGAATCAGCAGAAAGTGATACCTCAAAGGGAGGTTTTCTAAACCTGTTTGGCAATGATAAATACAAGGATTTGCTGGAAAGATATAAAAGAGATAACAAAATGGAGCTAGAACAGCTTGAAAGCTGCAGAGAATGTGCTTGTTTAAACTGTACAGCAAGCTGCAGATTTGATGGCTGCCTTGGCTGCAGAAAGGGTGCTGAGGTTGTTAAATGTGACCATGGGATTATAAATGTTATATTTCATAAAAATTTCACACTTGATTTAACCAACGAAGGAACAGGAAGAGACGAAAGATATATGGTTCTCGCAACTCTGCAGAACCTTGAAAAGGATGTAAGGTATATAATTATTGAAGGAATAAGTTCAAAAGAGAAATTTGTACTATACTATTACCCAGGAATTTCAGAGGATACCTATGGAGAAATAAACAATGAGGTTGAATTTGATTATATTGTTTCAATCTTTGAAAGTGTAGAAAGATAACGCCAAAAGCATGATAATTGAAATAGCACCCCCTTATTTTATAATTTATTCATGTTTTTTATCTTAAAACTAAAACTACCTCTTGTATAAGAGGTAGTTTTAGTTTTAAAATAAAGGTAAATGGTAAAATTTTAGTGAATTTTATATAGTAAGGAGGCTTTCAAATGAAAGAGGACAGTTGGTGGAAAAAGGGAATAATATATCAGATATATCCAAGAAGCTTTATGGATAGCAATAATGATGGTATTGGGGAGATAAAAGGAATCATTTCTAAACTTGATTATTTAAATGTTGGAACAGAGAATTCTCTTGGAGTAGATGTAATCTGGATTTCACCAATATATAAGTCTCCAATGAAGGACTTTGGATATGATATAAGTGATTATAGAAGCATCGATCCAATGTTTGGAACCATGGAGGATTTTAAACTGCTCCTTCAGGAAGCTCACAAAAGGAATATAAAGATAATTATGGATTTGGTATTAAATCACACATCAAATAGACATCCCTGGTTTGTTGAGTCAAAAAAAGATAAGGACAACCCTAAGAGGGATTGGTACATATGGCATGAGAACAATGGTAAGAAACCAAGTAATTGGGTGTCCCTATTTGAAATGAGAAACGCCTGGTGGCTTGATGAAAGTACAAATGAATGCTACCTTGGCACCTTTACTAAATATCAGCCGGAGGTTAACTGGAGGAATCCAGATTTAAAAAAGGAAATGTATGATATGATACGCTACTGGCTTGATATGGGAGTAGATGGTTTTAGAATGGATGCTGTAAACTGGTTTATTAAGGATGACCTGTATAGGAACAATCCATGGAAAATATCCTTTAATCCGACCGATGTTCAAAAGCATGTATATGATAGGAATAGACCTGAAACCCATGAGATATGCAGGTCAATTAGAAAAATAACTGATGAATATGAGGACAGAATGCTAGTTGGAGAAATATACACAGATGATCCTGAAATAGCAGTGTCTTACCAGGGAAATGGTGAGGACGAACTTCATATGGCGTTTAATTTTGATTTTTTATTTGGTAAATGGGATGCATTGGAGTTTTATAAAAAGATAATGGATTATTATAATATGCTGCCTAAGGGCGGGTGGCCTAATTTTACACTTAGTAATCATGACCAACCAAGACATTATTATCGCTACAGGGACGGAAATTATTCTGATTCAAGGGCAAGGGTTGCAGCAGCACTTATTATGACCCTTAGGGGGACCCCATTCATTTATTATGGAGAAGAAATTGGAATGACCTGTGGTAATATATCAAAACAAGATATGCAGGATCCCATTGGGAAAAAAGGATGGCCTATAATTAAGGGAAGGGATGGAGAAAGAACTCCTATGCAATGGAATGGGGCAGAAAATGCAGGATTTTCAGGAGGAAAGCCATGGCTTCCTATTAATTCTGATTATGAAAATAAAAATGTACAGCTGCAGAATGAAGATAATAGCTCCCTCCTTTCCTATTATAAATCTTTGATATGGTTTAGAAAAAACAGCAAGGCACTTTGTATTGGAGATATTGAGTTTGTTACAGGAAACTCTAAGGATGTTCTGGTTTATAAGAGGAAATTTGAAAATGAAGAATTGATGATAGTACTTAATTTCTCAAAAGTAAATCAGAATGTCCACTTCGACAAGGAAGAAGAGGGCAGAGTATTGTTTGGCACCCACAGGGTGATGGAAGAAGCAGTAACAATAAAGGAACTGGTTGTTCATCCATATGAGGTGTTGATATTTGGAAGTGATTAAAGATAACCTATGGATAAATTCGTAATATAATAAGACACAATTGTGTGAAAATGAGTCGTAACTTCTGGGTAACGGCCGAACACTGTTCCCTTATATTGAATATAACAGTACACTGTAGTGGCCGATGCCCACATCGGCTTGGGTATTTGCGGTGCATGGAATTTCCACAGTTGATGCTGGTATCCCTTACACCGTTGATGCCCTGTCGATGTGGGCATCGACCACTACGATTCTATCGTAGTTTTGTTTTCAATTTGCGACGCATTCTTCCTAAAATATCAAACAAAGGTGGTGATTATACATGTCAGACATTCGAGAAGCACTCTATGATAGTCCTATAATTGGTGCAGTAAGGGAATTAAAAAACATTGATAGGGCATTAAACAGTGGACTAAGTGTAATATTCATGTTGTGCGGAAGCATACTAAATATCGAAGAAATAATAAAGAAAATTAAGGGCTGCGGGAAGTTTGTGTGTGTACATATAGACTTGGTAGAGGGACTTGGAAGGGATAGTACTGCTGTTGAGTTTCTTAAAAGGGTCGGTGCTGATGGTATTATTACAACAAAGCCATCGTTGATTAAGGATGCAAGAGCATGTGGTATATTTGCAATACAGAGGCTTTTTATGCTGGATTCAAGATCCCTTGAGTCAGGAATAAAATGCATAAAAGAGGATCATCCTGATGCTGTAGAGATAATGCCAGGGATTGCAGCCAAGGTCATAAGCAGCATACATGAGAAGGTAGACATACTAGTTATTGCAGGAGGATTAATACTTGATAAGAGTGACATAATTGATGCACTCTCAAAGGGCGCTGTAGCTGTATCAACTACTGATATTATGTTATGGGAAGAATAAATAAAAATGGCTATGGTTTAATAAAATATTGAAAACCGGTACATTCAAAGTCTAGGGCCGAACAGTGTTCGCCTCTACAGAGAAAATGGTCAAAAGTCAACAATATTTTAAAACAGAACATAAAACAAGAATTGGGGGATGAGCGTGAATAAGTATGTTTTATCAGTGGACCAGGGAACCACAAGCTGTAGAGCAATTGTATTCAACCACAATGTAGAAATAATATCAAGTTCTCAAAAGGAATTCACACAGATTTATCCTATTCCAGGATGGGTGGAGCACGACCCAATGGAAATATGGGGAACCCAGATTGGAGTAATAATTGAAGCTGTACAGAAGGCTGGAATAAGCTTTAAGGATATCTGTGCAATTGGAATAACTAATCAAAGGGAAACTACTGTTGTATGGGATAAGAATACGGGAAAACCAGTATATAATGCAATTGTATGGCAGTGCAGAAGGACTGCACCTATGTGTGATGAGCTAAGGGATAAGGGTTTTGCAGAGAGTATAAGGGCGAAAACAGGGCTTATTCTTGATGCTTATTTTTCCGGAACAAAAATTAAATGGATACTTGATAATGTAGAGGGGGCCAGGGAAAGGGCTAATAGAGGAGAGTTGTTATTTGGCAACATAGATACATGGCTCATATGGAATTTGACAGGTGGATTAGTACATGTTACTGACTATTCAAATGCCTCAAGGACAATGCTATATAACATACATGATTTAAAATGGGACAAGGATTTGCTTAGAGAACTTAATATACCAGAAACTATGCTTCCAGAGGTAAAACCCTCAAGCTACATTTATGGAAATACTTCAAAGTCAGTCTTAGGAGCAGAAATCCCAATTGCAGGTGATGCAGGAGATCAGCAGGCGGCATTGTTTGGCCAGGGCTGTTTTAAAAGCGGCATGGCTAAAAATACCTACGGAACAGGTTGTTTTATGCTTATGAATACAGGAGATAGGGCAGTAGATTCTAAAAATGGACTTCTAACTACAATTGCTTGGGGAGTAGATGGAAAGGTTGAGTATGCATTAGAGGGCAGCATATTTGCTGCTGGAGCTGCGATTCAATGGTTAAGGGATGAAATGAGAATGATAAAATCTACTGCTGAAACAGAAAGGTACGCAACAGCAGTTGAGGATACCAATGGAGTTTTTATGGTTCCAGCTTTTGTTGGAATGGGTGCTCCCTATTGGGATATGTACGCAAGGGGCACTGTTGTTGGTTTAACAAGGGGAGCTAAAAAAGAACATTTTATTAGAGCAGTGCTTGAATCACTTGCATATCAAACAATGGACGTTTTAAATGCAATGGAGGAGGATTCAGGCATTAAGCTGAATGCACTTAAGGTTGATGGGGGTGCAGTTTTAAATAATTTTATAATGCAGTTTCAGTCGGATATTTTAAATGTGACCGTAGATAGACCAAGGGTCATAGAGACTACAGCACTTGGTGCTGCTTATCTTGCAGGACTTGCAGTAGGTTACTGGGATAGCAGACCTGATATACTTAGTAACTGGGTAATGGATAGAAGTTTTAAACCAGATATGGATGAGGAAAAAAGAAATAAGCTAATAAATGACTGGCATAGGGCAGTTAAAAGGGCAATGAAGTGGGTAGAAGAAGAATAGTTGTAATTTTATCTATAATATGTTAATATAAAGTTAATATTTGGCGAGAGTGAGAGAGCCATACCAAAGGTCAGAGTTTGACCTTTTTGGTATGGCTTTTTATATTTGGTAAAGTCCTAGGTATAGTCATTGTTATGAAAGCCCATTTGTCATCTTAAAGTAAGTATGGCTGAAGGATCCCAGGAACACAGATTCTTCACTACGTTCAGAATGACAGGGCTAGGCTTTATTATATTTGAATGGAGGGTTATTTATGTATGATGTTGGGATAATTGGAGCAGGAATAGTAGGATGTTCAATTGCAAGGGAGCTGTCAAGGTATGATTTAAATGTTGTTGTTATTGAAAAAAGCTTTGACGTGTCCAATGGTTCAACCAAAGCGAATAGTGGTATTGTACATGCAGGTTATGATGCTGTAGAGGGAACTTTAAAGGCAAAGCTTAATGTTTTAGGGAATAGAATGTATGAGGATTTGTGCAGGGAGCTTGAGGTACCATTTTCAAGAACTGGGTCACTTGTAGTTGCATTTAATGAGGATGAAGTAGAAGCAATAAATAAGCTATATGACAGAGGAATTAACAATGGAGTTGAGGGCCTAGAAATAATAGAAAGGGACAGAATACAAGGGATGGAGCCTAATGTAAGCAAAATGGCAATTGCAGCCCTATATGCTCCTACAGCTGGGATAACATCACCCTATGAGCTTTGCATAGCATTAGCTGAAAATGCCAATCAAAATGGAGTAGAATTTAAACTTTC
>JBEQBT010000050.1:0-16147 GCA_041639705.1 Clostridiaceae bacterium
ATGGAAGAAGGATTAAGATTCGCTATTCGTGAAGGTGGAAGAACAGTAGGATCTGGTGTTGTTGCTAAGATAATGGCTAAGTAATCCTTAATTCTTTAGACTTCAATGCAAATATATAAATAGTGTGACAGCAGTTGAGATACAAAATCCGACTGCTGTCACATATTTCCATGTTTATATCTGAAAAATTTTAGATATTTTACTTGTGTTTTATTTAATTTTGTTATAAAATAAAAGGGTTGAATAATGCTTAGGAGCGATGAAACAAGAGGTTGCTGTTTAGAGCACTAAAAGTGCCGAAAAACGGGGGAATTCTTGCGGAGAATGTCCTGATCATGAATCGGGCGACGGGGTCATGTATACAGGGATAGTTTGCGGCCATTTTAAGGAAACACCCGGAATAGTGTACAGAACAACCGCTGTCGTGCGTAAGAAAATATAGCGTACGATAAAGGAGGGAAAGTATTAATGGCAAAACAAAAAATTAGAATTAAGTTGAAGGGTTTTGATCACAATTTACTAGATTCATCAGCTCAGAAGATAGTTGATACAGCCAAAAGGTCAGGTGCTACTGTATCTGGTCCAGTACCACTACCAACTGAAAAGGATATAGTAACAGTACTAAGAGCTGTTCATAAGTACAAGGATTCAAGAGAACAGTTTGAAATTAGAACTCATAAAAGACTTATAGACATATTTAATCCATCTCAAAAAACTGTTGATTCACTTATGAGATTGGATTTGCCAGCTGGTGTAGATATAGAAATTAAGTTGTAAAAGAAGGTCATAATTAAACTTTTATGAATACAAGGTAATAATTTGCTATTGTATTCCGCTAATAAGTTAGGGAGGTGCACATAATGAAAAAAAGTATTTTGGGAAGAAAACTTGGAATGACTCAGATTTTTAATGAGACAGGAAAAGTTGTTCCAGTTACAGTAATTCAAGCAGGACCATGTGTTGTTCTTCAAAAGAAAACAGTTGATACTGATGGTTATGATGCTATCAAGGTTGGTTTTGAAGATATAAGAGAAAAACTTGTTAACAAGCCAAATAAGGGACAGTTTACAAAAGCTAATGCAAAGCTTAAGAGGTTTGTTAAGGAATTAAGACTTGAAGATATTTCAGGTTATGAAGTTGGAAACGAAATTAAAGCTGATGTGTTTAGTGTTGGTGAAAAAATTGACGTTACAGGAACTTCAATAGGTAAGGGATTCCAGGGCGTTATTAAAAGATGGCATTCAGCTAGAGGACCTGAAACACATGGTTCAAAGTTCCACAGAGCAGTAGGTTCTATGGGAGCTTCTTCATTCCCATCAAGAACATTTAAAGGTAAAAAATTACCAGGACATATGGGAAATAAAAAATCAACAATGCTTAACCTTGAAGTTGTAAGAGTTGATCTAGAAAGAAATCTTTTACTTGTTAAGGGAGCAGTTCCAGGACCAAAGAAGGGTCTAGTAATAATAAGAGATTCAGTAAAGGCTTAATTGCTTGGGAAAGGAGGATGCACGATGCCTAAGGTAGCTTTATATAATATGACAGCTCAGCAAGTTGGAGAAATCGAACTTTCTGATGCAATATTTGGAGTTGAAATAAACAAGGAAGCTATGCATCAGGTAGTAAAGATGCAGCTTGCTAATAAAAGACAGGGAACACAATCAGCACTAACAAGAGCTGAGGTTCGCGGAGGTGGCATTAAGCCATGGAGACAAAAGGGAACAGGTAGAGCAAGGCAGGGTTCAATAAGATCACCACAATGGATTCATGGTGGTATCGTATTTGCACCAAAGCCAAGGGATTACAGCTATACAGTTCCAAAGAAAATAAGAAGATTAGCTTTGAAATCAGCCCTATCATCAAAGGTAGCTGAAAATGAATTTATAGTTCTAGATGAACTTAAATTAGATGCTCCAAAGACTAAGGTTATGGTTGAAATGTTAAATAAATTTGAAGCTAAAAAGACTTTGATAGTTGTAAAGGAATCAAATGATGCAATTTACAAATCAATTAGAAACATTGAAGGAGCAAGCGTAATTCCAGTTAACAACATAAACGTATATGACATACTTAAGTATGAAAAGTTTATAATAACTAAGGATGCTGCTCAAATGGTTGAGGAGGTGTATGCATAATGAAATTAACAAATTATGATATAATATTTAGGCCTGTAATAACTGAAAAAACAATGACTAACATGGCCAACAGACAATACACCTTCATGGTACATCCTGATGCTAACAAATCAATGATTAAAAAAGCAGTTGAAGCTGTTTTCGGCGTAAAGGTTGAAGACGTTAAAACTTTAAATTATGATGGAAAAGTTAAAAGAGTTGGTGTACATGTAGGAAGAAGATCTGAATACAAAAAGGCAATAGTAAAGCTTACTGCTGATAGTAAGACAATAGAATTCTTTGAAGGATTCAACGCTTAATAAACAGATAGAAAAATAAGCTGTTATTGACCCTTAGGTCAGATAAGCGTAAAAAAGGAGGGAACAGTAATGGGAATCAAACAATACAAACCGACAACTCCAGGTAGAAGAGGAATGTCAGTTTCAACTTTTGAAGAAGTAACAAAGATGGATCCAGAGAAATCTTTGGTAGTATCTTTAAAAAAGTATTCCGGTAGAAACTCATATGGAAGAATAACTGTTCGTCACAGAGGTGGCGGTGCTAAAATAAAGTATAGACTTATCGATTTTAAGAGAGATAAGGATGGAATACCTGCAAAGGTTGTTGCTATAGAGTACGATCCAAACAGAACATCATACATTGCACTCTTGACATATGCTGATGGAGAAAAAAGATATATAATAGCTCCACACAACCTACAAGTTGGAGATACAGTTGTATCAGGTCCAGATGCAGATATTAAGGTTGGTAATGCATTACCACTAAAAAATATCCCAGTTGGTACTACTATTAATAGCATTGAACTAGTTCCAGGTAAGGGAGCTCAACTTGTTAGATCAGCTGGTGCATATGCACAGCTTACAGCTAAAGTTGATGATAAGGCACTTATAAGACTTCCAAGTGGGGAAGAAAGATATATTAGAGTTGACTGTAAAGCAACAATCGGGACAGTAGGAAATTTAACACATGAACTTGTTAATTACGGTAAAGCAGGCAGGATAAGACACATGGGTATAAGACCTACAGTTAGAGGTTCTGTTATGAATCCAGTTGACCATCCACATGGTGGTGGAGAAGGTAAAGCTCCTATCGGTCATCCAGGACCAATGACTCCATGGGGTAAGCCAGCACTTGGATACAAGACAAGAAAACATGATAAATACTCCGATAATCTTATCGTTAAGAAAAGAAAATAGTAATTAACCAGGAGGCATATGAAAAAGCCTTTTAATGAAAATATGCTTCCTGATATTTAACCTTTAGAGAGGAGGCACCTAAATTGAGTAGATCAGTAAAAAAAGGACCTTTTGTAGAAGAAGTACTTCTTAAAAGAATAGTCGATATGAATAAAGCAGGTCAGAAAAAAGTTATAAAGACTTGGTCAAGAAGTTCAACTATTTTTCCACAGATGACTGGACATACAATAGCAGTATATGATGGAAGAAAACATGTTCCAGTATATATAACTGAAGATATGATAGGTCACAAGCTAGGTGAGTTTGCACAAACAAGAACATTCAGAGGACATGTTGATACAGAAAAATCATCGAAAGTAGTAAAGTAAGAGAGGAGGCCGCTTAAATGGAAGCAAAAGCATATGCTAAATATATTAGAATGTCTCCAAGAAAAGTTAGAGTGGTTTTAGATCTTATTAGAGGTAAAAAAGTTGGAGAAGCATTAGCAATACTTAAGCACACACCAAGAGCAGCAGCTCCTGTTGTTGAAAAGGTTTTAAAGTCAGCAATGGCTAATGCAGAGAATAATCACAGTATGGATGTTGCTAAACTTTATGTTGCAGAAACATACGCAGGTCAAGCACCAACTTTAAAAAGATTTAGACCAATGGATCATGGAAAGGCATTCAGAATACTAAAGAGAAGTAGTCATATAACTATGGTTTTAAAAGAAAGAGCATAACCAGAAGGAGGTAAAAGCGTGGGACAAAAAGTAAATCCGAATGGATTCAGATTAGGTATAATTAGAGACTGGAATGCTAAATGGTACGCAAATGATAAGGATTTTGCTAATATGCTTATTGAAGATAATGCAGTTAGAAAGTTAATCAAAAATAAGCTTTATACAGCTGGTATTTCAAAAACTGTTATAGAAAGAACAGCTAATAAGGTTAAGATATACATTCATACTGCAAAGCCAGGAATGGTTATTGGAAAAGGCGGATCAGGTGTTGATGCATTAAAAAAAGAGCTTGAGACATTAACTAAGAAGAGCATTATCATCAATATAGTTGAAATAAAAACTCCTGAAACAGATGCGCAGCTTGTTGCAGAAAATATAGCAGCTCAGCTTGAAAAGAGAGTTTCATTTAGAAAAGCAATGAAGCAGGCTATTCAAAGATCTATGAGATATGGAATAAAGGGTATCAAAACTGGAGTCGCAGGAAGGCTTGGTGGAGCTGAAATGGCAAGAACAGAAGGATACCATGAAGGAACTATTCCTTTGCACACTCTTAGAGCTGACATAGTCTATGGATTTGCAGAAGCTCATACAACATATGGTAAAATTGGAGTTAAGGTTTGGATATATAAAGGCGAAGTATTAAAAAAGCAGAGGGAAGTTGTAGCTACAGGTAATGCAGAAGTAGCAAAGAACTAACCCTTACAGGAAGGAGGAACACACCATGTTAATGCCTAAGAGAGTTAAGCATCGTAAGGTGCAAAAGAATAAGGGTGGATTTAAAGGCAAGGCAACTAGAGGTAATTTTATTGCATACGGAGATTACGGCATGGTGGCATTAGAGCCATGTTGGATAACAAGTAATCAGATAGAAGCTGCCAGAGTTGCAATGAACAGGTATATGAAAAGAGGCGGCCAGGTTTGGATTAAAATATTCCCAGATAAGCCAATAACTCAAAAACCTGCTGAAACTCGTATGGGTTCAGGTAAAGGAGCACCGGAATATTGGGTAGCAGTAGTTAAACCAGGTAGAGTTCTTTTCGAAATAGCTGGCGTTACAGAGGAAGTTGCAAGGGAGGCAATGAGACTTGCAGCACATAAACTTCCAGTAAAAACGAAGTTTGCAACTAGAAAAGACTTCGAAGAAATGGGTGGTGAAGTAAATGAAGGCTAAAGATTTAGATAATATTAAGGAAAATAGCGTTGAGGAATTACAGAAGAAAGTTATGGATCTTAAGGCAGAACTATTCAACTTGAGATTTCAACTTGCTACTGGTCAACTTGAAAACCCAATGAGAGTAAAAGAAGTTAAAAAATCTATAGCTCAGATTAAAACCATCCTTAGAGAGAAAGAACTTAAGGTTATGGAGAAGTAGGAAGGAGGTTTGGCCTGTGGAAAGAGGACTAAGAAAAATTAAAGTTGGTAAAGTAGTTTCAGATAAAATGGATAAAACAATTGTAGTAGCTATTGAAACAAAGGTTCGTCATCCGTTGTATGGAAAGACAGTTAATAGAACTACAAAATTCAAGGCACATGATGAAAATAATGACGCTAAAGCTGGCGATACAGTAAGAATAATGGAAACAAGACCACTCAGCAAGGATAAGAGATGGAGACTTGTTGAAATAATGGAGAGAGCTAAGTAAAATATAGCCGTTTGAAAGGAGGTAGCTTTCATGTTACAGACACTAAGTAGACTTAAGGTAGCAGACAACTCTGGTGCTAAGGAAATTATGGTTATTCGTGTTTTAGGCGGATCCATAAGAAAATACGGAAACATCGGAGATATAATAGTTGCTAGCGTTAAGAGTGCAACACCCGGAGGTGTTGTTAAAAAAGGCGATGTTGTTAAGGCTGTTATTGTTAGATCAGTTAAGGGCATGAGAAGATCTGATGGGACATATATAAGATTTGATGAAAATGCAGCTGTTATTATAAAAGATGATAAGACTCCAAAGGGGACAAGAATTTTTGGACCTGTTGCAAGAGAATTAAGAGAAAAGGAATTTACAAAAATTCTTTCACTCGCACCTGAAGTACTATAAAGCGGGGAGGTGGCGCAAGTGTCATTAGAGAAAGTACATGTTAAAAGAGGAGATACAGTTGTAATTATCTCTGGTAAAGATGAAGGAAAAAAAGGCGAAGTATTAAAAGTTTTTCCGAAAACTAATAGAGTAGTCGTTAAGGGCGTAAGCATGGTAACTAAGCATGTTAAACCTAATATGGCTAATAGACAGGGCGGTATGGTTCATCAAGAAGCACCTGTTAATGCATCTAATGTTATGTTGTACTGTACAAGGTGCAATAAACCAACAAGAATCGCACACAAGGTTCTTGAAGATGGATCAAAAGTAAGAGTATGTAAGCACTGTAACGAGACGTTCTAATACCGTGAAAGGAGGTTCGCAAAATGATACCAAGACTTAAAGAAAAGTTTGAAAATGAAGTGGTACCAGCATTACGTGAGAAATTCGGATATAAGAGTATAATGCAAGTACCTAAAATCGAGAAAATAGTTGTTAATATGGGTGTTGGTGATGCAAAGGATAACTCAAAGTTACTCGATGCAGCAGTAAAAGACTTAACAACAATTGTTGGTCAAAAGGCAATTGTTACTAAATCAAAGAAGTCTATATCCAACTTTAAAATAAGACAGGGAATGCCAATAGGATGTAAAGTTACATTAAGAGGAGCTAAGATGTATGAATTTGCAGATAAGCTAATCAATGTAGCCCTACCAAGAGTTAGGGACTTTAAAGGAATTCCATCAAAAGCTTTTGACGGAAGAGGTAACTATTCACTTGGAATAAAGGAACAACTTATATTCCCAGAAATGGAATACGATAAGATAGAAAAACTAAGAGGAATGGACATTATATTTGTTACTACAGCACAGACAGACGAAGAAGCAAGAGAACTTCTTAAGCTTCTTGGAATGCCATTCGCTCAATAATAGAGGGAGGTAAGATTGTGGCACGTAAGGCATTAATTGAAAAGTGGAATCAAGAACCTAAATACTCAACAAGAGCTTATACAAGATGTAGAATATGTGGAAGACCACATAGTGTTTTGAAAAAATATGGGATATGTAGAATTTGCTTTAGAGAACTTGCACATAAAGGAGAAATTCCAGGCTGCAAGAAGGCAAGTTGGTAATATAGTATAAGAAGGGAGGCAGTGTTTATGAATATGACTGACCCAATTGCTGATATGCTAACCCGTATCAGGAATGCAAATATAGTAAGGCATGAAAGCGTAGAGCTACCAGCCTCAAAAATTAAAAAAACAATTGGTGAGCTATTAGTTCAAGAAGGTTACCTAAGCAGCATTGAAGAATACATGGATGGTACAGTACAAATGCTCAAATTAGGATTAAAGTACGGACCTAACAAAGAAAGAATTATATCAGGACTTAAGAGGATATCAAAGCCAGGACTTCGTGTTTATGCTCACAAGGATAATATACCTACAGTCCTTGGAGGACTTGGTATAGCAATGATATCAACATCAAAGGGCATAATGACAGACAGAACCGCTAAATCAGAAGGAATCGGCGGAGAAGTTATTTGTTACGTATGGTAAATTATTAGATAGGAGGTGCAATCATGTCAAGAATAGGGAGACTTCCAATTGCTCTTCCTCAGGGTGTAACAATTACTATTGGAGATGATCATATAGTAACTGTTAAGGGACCTAAGGGAACGTTAGTAAAAAAAATGAGCAATCTTATTGATATAAAAATTGAAGATGGTCATGCAGTAGTTTCAAGACCAAATGATGAAAAACAAGTTAAGGCTTTACATGGACTAACAAGAGCTCTTCTAAAGAATATGGTTGTTGGTGTATCAGAAGGATATCAGAAAACCCTTACACTTGTCGGTGTTGGATATAAAGCATCAAAGCAAGGAAAGAAGCTAGTGCTTAATGTTGGATATTCACATCCTGTAGAAATAGATCCACTTGATGGAATTGATTTTGATATTCCAGCAGCAACTCAGGTAATAGTTAAAGGAATTGATAAGCAGCAGGTTGGTCAAATGGCAGCTGTTGTAAGAGATGTAAGAAGACCTGAGCCATATCTAGGAAAAGGAATTAAATATTCAGATGAAGTTATAAGACGAAAAGAAGGTAAAACTGGTAAGAAGTAATAGAAGGGAGTGAGCTTAAATGCTTAACAAGCCATCCAGAAGCGAACAAAGAGTTAAAAAGCACTTGAGAGTTCGCAAGAAGGTTTATGGTACTGCAGAACGTCCAAGATTATGCGTATTTAGAAGTGAAAAGCATATATATGCTCAAGTTATAAATGACGATTTAGGAACAACACTGGCAGCTGCATCAAGTATTGACAAGGAACTAAAGGAAACATTAGCAGCAGGTAGTAATAAAGAAGCAGCTAAGGCAGTTGGAAGCTTAATTGCGAAAAAGGCAATTGAAAAAGGTGTAAAAGAAGTAGTATTTGATAGAGGCGGATATATATATCACGGAAGGGTTAAGGAACTTGCAGAAGCTGCAAGGGAATCAGGCCTTGACTTCTAATAAAGAAGGAGGGAAATAGATGAGAGTTGAAACTGGCAAGTTAAACCTTAAAGAAAAGGTTGTATTTATAAATAGAGTTGCCAAGGTTGTTAAAGGTGGTAGAAACTTCAGATTCAGTGCTCTTGTAGTTGTTGGAGATGAAGCGGGCTACGTTGGAGTAGGAATTGGTAAAGCTACTGAAGTTCCTGAAGCTATAAGAAAAGGAATGGAAGATGCTAAGAAAAACATAATAAAGGTTTCTACACTTGGCACTACAATCCCACATGAAATAACTGGAGTTTTCGGAGCAGGAAAAGTTCTGATAATGCCAGCTAAGGAAGGTACAGGAGTTATAGCAGGTGGCCCTGTACGTGCCGTATTAGAATTAGCAGGAATAAAGGATGTTAGGGCTAAGTCACTTGGCTCAAACAACGCAAGAAACATGGTTAACGCAACAATTGACGGACTTTCCAGATTAAGAACAGCTGAGCAAATTGCTAAGCTTAGAGGAAAAACCGTTGAAGAGATTTTAGGATAGGGGGGGAGTACAGTGGCTAAACTAAGAATAACATTACTTAGAAGCACTATTGGAAGGTTACCTGCCCAAAGAGCGACAGTTGAAGCCCTAGGCTTAAAGAAGATAGGTCATGCTGTTGAACATGAGGACACTCCTCAAATAAGAGGAATGGTTGAAGTAGTTAAACATATGGTTAAAGTTGAAGAGATATAGTAGGGAGGTGCAAAAATGAGACTTCACGAATTAAGACCAGCTCCCGGAACTAATAAGGAGCCAAAAAGAATTGGTAGAGGTACAGCCTCTGGACAGGGTAAGTCAGCTGGTAAAGGACAAAAAGGACAAAATTCCCGTTCAGGTGGTGGAGTAAGACCAGGATTTGAAGGAGGTCAAATGCCTCTTACTAGAAGAATAGTTAAACGTGGTTTCACCAATATATTTGCTACAGTATATGCAGAAGTAAATGTTGAACTTTTAAACAGATTTGAAAATGGGACAGAAATAACTCCAGAACTTCTTAAGCAAACAGGCATCGTAAAGAAAATGCTTGACGGAGTTAAAATTCTTGGAAGTGGAAATATTGAAAAGAATTTAACAGTAAAAGCTCATAAGTTTACTAAATCAGCAAAGGCAAAAATAGAAGCTGCCGGAGGCAAAGTAGAGGTGATTTAATGTGTTAAAAACCTTACAAAATGCTTGGAAAGTACAGGACCTTAGAAAGAAGATTCTGTTTACACTAGCTTTATTAGCTGTTTATAGATTTGGAATTTTCATACCTGTACCTGGTATAAACACTGCAGCACTTGCGAAGTCATTAGAAGGTGGAATGTTTTTCGGTTTTCTAGACCTATTATCAGGTGGAGGTTTTAGCAGGTTTAGTATATTTGCTATGGGAGTTACTCCATACATTAACTCATCAATCATAATGAGCTTGCTTACAATAGCAATTCCTAAGCTTGAAACATTATCAAAGGAAGGCGAAGAAGGAAGAAAGAAGATTGCTGAGTATACTAGATATGGTACAATAATCTTTTCTTTAATAGAAGCATTCAGTATAGGCATGTATCTAAGAAACAATGGTGTACTTATTGATAGTTCTTGGTGGAGCCTTGTAGTTATCATAATTACAGTAACAGCAGGTACGACATTTGTAATGTGGCTTGGAGAAAAGATAACTGAACATGGATTAGGCAATGGAACATCACTTATAATATTTGCTGGAATACTTGCTAGATTTCCATCCCTTGGATATTCACTATTTGTATCAATTAAGGGTGGAGCAGCAAACATAATCAGTTTATTGTTATTAGCAGTAGGTTTCCTTGTTTTAATTCTAGGAATAGTAGTTATGGATTTAGGAGAAAGAAGAATACCTGTACAATATGCACAAAAGAGAGTTGGAATGAAATCCTTTGGGGGTCAGACCTCACATATTCCAATAAACGTAAATCCTGCTGGCGTTATTGCAATCATTTTTGCAATGTCAGTAATGCAATTTCCACTTGTTATAACGCAATTGTTTGCAGATCCTGCAAATAAAGTGCGCCAAATTTTTGAGAGTGGATTACTTAGCACAAAGAGTTGGTTATATGTTGTTCTGTATATTTTCTTTGTAATATTCTTCACATGGTTTTATACTTCAGTAACCTTTAAACCGGATGAAGTTGCAAGCAATCTGCAAAAAAGCGGTGGTTTTGTACCTGGTTTAAGACCTGGAAGGCCAACTGAAGAATACATTACAAGAACAATGAACAGAATGACAATGATTGGAGGATTATTTTCCTCTATAATAGCAGTAGCACCTATTATAGTTGCCAAGTTTACCCCATTTTCAAACCTTGGATTCAGTGGTACAGCGATACTAATTATGGTTGGTGTTGCACTTGAAATTAATAAACAAATGCAAGCTCAACTAGCAATGAGACATTACGAAGGTTTCTTGAAATAAGATGTCTTGGAGATGATTAATATGGTGATAGTGCTCCTTGGCCCTCCAGGTGCTGGAAAGGGTACCCAGGCAAAAAATATAGTAAGCAAATATGGTATTACTCATATTTCAACTGGGGAAATATTCAGAAGGCATATAGAGGATAAGACACCCTTGGGAATATTATCTGGAGAGTATATAAATAAAGGTCAATTAGTTCCTGATGGTGTGACAATATCTATTGTTAAGGATAGAATTATGGAATCTGACTGTAATAGAGGATTTTTAATGGATGGTTTTCCAAGAACTGTTGCCCAGGCGGATGCATTCTTTGAGATACTTTTATCTGCAGGTAAAGTTCTGGATCACGTTATAAATATAGATGTTACAGAAGAAAAATTACTAAAGAGACTTACTGGAAGAAGAATATGTACGGTATGTGGGGCGAGCTTTCATGTAGTATTCAATCCACCTAAAGTTGAAGATCAATGTGATTTTTGCCAAGGTAAACTTACACAAAGATCAGATGACAGTATGGACGCGGTAACAAATAGGCTAAATATCTACAGAAAACAAACTGAACCATTGATTGAATATTACAAGGGTAAAAAACTTTTAAGAGTTATCAATGGTGAACATAACCCTAATAAAGTTTTTGAGGATATTTGCAATGTGTTAGGAGCGGAAATGGATGATTTATTTAAAATCAAATAGTGAAATTGAAATAATGCAGAAGGCTGGTAGGATAGTTGCAGAAACCCTGACTAAAATTGAAGAGGTAATAAAACCTGGAATTACAACAGAAGAATTGGATAGAATAGCAGAAGAACACATTACAAGATGTGGCGCCCGTCCATCTTTTAAAGGACATTATGGGTTTCCGGCTTCCATTTGCACTTCAGTCAATGAAGTGGTTGTTCATGGTATACCTGGAAAAAGAGTTTTGCAGGAAGGCGACATAATAGGCGTTGACTGTGGGGCACTATATGGGGGTTTTAATGGTGATGCTGCAAGGACCTTTCCCGTAGGTAAGGTTAGCAGTGAAGCAGAAGATCTTATATTAGTTACCAAAGAGAGCTTTTTTCAAGGTTTAAAGTATGCTTTAGTAGGTAATAGATTAGGTGATATAGGAAGTGCAATTCAAACATATGTTGAATCCCATGGATTTTCTGTCGTGAGAAACTATGTTGGTCATGGAATAGGGAAAAAAATGTGGGAAGAACCCTCGGTTCCTAATTTTGGAGTCCCAGGAAAAGGCCTTAAGTTAGCTAAAGGTTTGGTTATTGCAGTAGAACCAATGGTAAACGTAGGCACATATGATGTACGAGACTTATCAGATGGCTGGACAGTTGTTACTAAAGATGGTAAGCTTTCAGCACATTATGAGAATACTATAGCAATACTTGATGGAGGACCCAAAATATTGACATTAATATAAATGAGGTGAACATATGGAAGGTATAGCCCTAGGGCAGATTGTACATTCTAAAGCTGGAAGAGATAAGAACAAATATTTTATAGTTGTTGGAGTTATAGATGATGACTATGTACTAGTTGCAGACGGGCAATTAAGAAAAATAAGTAGCCCTAAGAGAAAAAAGATAAAGCATCTTGTTTTTCATGATAAATATGATGATAATATAAAAAGGATGCTAAAAGAAAATGAAAGAATCTCAGATGCGGATTTAAGAAAAAGTCTGCAGCTTATGGGCTTGCTACACAATAAGGAGGTTTGATTACCTTATGTCAAAGGACGATATTATAGAGATTCAGGGAATTGTACTAGAAGCTTTACCAAATGCAATGTTTCAAGTAGAACTAGAGAATGGGCTTAAAATACTCGCTCATATTTCAGGAAAGCTTAGAATGAATTTTATTAGGATACTTCCAGGAGATAAAGTTACAGTGGAATTATCACCCTATGATTTAACTCGTGGAAGAATTACTTGGAGAGCAAAGTGATAAGGAGGAATAGCCATGAAAGTTAGACCATCAGTTAAACCAATATGCGAAAAGTGCAAGATAATTAGAAGACATGGCAGAGTAATGGTTATATGCGAAAACCCAAAGCATAAGCAAAAGCAGGGTTAATTAGAGCGGCTGCACTGAAGTTTTTCAGTGATTTTATAAACAAATAGAAGATTAGATGAAGTTAACAGGAGGTGTAAAAACTCAATGGCAAGAATTGCTGGTGTTGATTTACCAAGAGAAAAAAGAGTTGAAATAGCTCTTACTTATATCTTTGGTGTAGGTAAGCCAAGGGCTATTAAAGCACTTAGTGAAACAGGTGTAAACCCTGACACAAGAGTTAGGGATTTGACAGAAGAAGAAGTAAATAAATTAAGAGATTATATTAGCAAGAATTTCATGGTTGAAGGTGATTTAAAAAGAGAAGTATCACTAAGCATCAAGAGACTTATGGAAATTGGATGTTACAGAGGCTACAGACATAGAAGAGGCCTACCTGTAAGAGGACAGCGAACAAAGACTAATGCAAGAACTAGAAAAGGCCCAAGAAGAGCAATTGGCGGTAAGAAAAAGAAGTAAGTTAAATTGTAAAGGAGGTAGGATGAATGGCAGCTCAGACAAAGGGTAAGAAAGTAAGAAAGAGAAGAGAGCGTAAGATGGTTGATCGTGGAGCAGCCCACATTAAGTCAACTTTTAATAATACAATAGTAACTTTAACTGATGCAGTTGGAAATGCTATTTCATGGTCCAGTGCTGGTGCGCTTGGTTTCAAGGGAAATAGAAAGAGTACTCCATTTGCTGCTCAGCTAGCAGCTGAAACTGCAGCTAAGATAGCAACTGACCATGGAATGAAAACAGTTGAGGTATATGTAAAGGGACCAGGAGCAGGAAGAGAAGCTGCTATTAGAGCTCTTCAGGCTGCAGGACTTGAAGTAAGTCTTATAAAAGATGTTACTCCAATTCCTCATAACGGATGTAGACCACCAAAGAGAAGAAGAGTCTAATTGATAGGAGGTGTAAAGTAATGGCAAGGTATACAGGACCATCATGTAAATTGTGTAGAAGAGAAGGAACAAAGCTCTATCTAAAAGGAGACAGATGCTACACAGATAAATGTGCAATAACTAGAAGAGCATATGCACCTGGCCAACATGGACAGAGCAGAAAAAAGATAGGAAACTATGGAATGCAGCTTAGAGAAAAACAAAAGGCTAAGAGAATCTATGGTTTGCTTGAAGCTCAATTTAGAAAGACTTATGATGAAGCAGATAAATTAAAGGGTAAGACAGGTGAAAACTTACTTATTCTTTTAGAGAGAAGAATTGATAACGTTGTTTACAGATTAGGCTTTGCTGGTTCAAGACCAGAAGCAAGACAGCTTGTAAGACATGGTCATTTTACTGTTAATGGTGTAAAGGTTAATATTCCATCATATGTTGTTAATTCAGGTGATGTTGTTACTGTTAAGAGTAAGAGTACACAAAGTGATAAATTTAAGGCGATTGCAGAAGTTGCAACTAATGTACCAAAGTGGCTAACTGTAGACAAGGATAAGATGGAAGGTCAAATTGTTGCTCTTCCACAGAGAGAAGACATAGATATACCTGTAAACGAAACGCTTATCGTTGAGTTATACAGTAGATAGTTGGTGTAGAATCAGTTGCCCTCGCCATATAAAGGCTATTTTCAAAAAGGAGGGTTAATAATAAATGTTTGAAATTGAAAAACCAGTGGTTCAATGTGTAGAAAAAAGTGAAGATGGGTCTTACGGAAAGTTTGTTATTGAGCCCTTAGAAAGAGGATATGGTACTACTCTTGGTAATGCTATGAGAAGAATTATTCTTTCTCAATTACCAGGAGCAGCTGTTACCTCAGTTAAAATTGACGGAGTATTACATGAATTTTCAACAATACCCAATGTAAAAGAGGATGTTATTGAAATAATACTCAATTTAAAGGGGCTTGCTATAAAAGCCGAAGGAGATGTTCCAACTACTGTTACAATTGATGTAACAGGCCCACGTACAGTTACTGGAGCAGATATTACGTCTGATGGAACTGTTACAATAATTAATCAGGACCATCATATAGCAACAGTAAGTGAAAACGGAAGACTATATATGGAAATCAACATAGGTAAGGGCAGAGGTTATGTTCTTGCTGAAAAGAACAAGGAAACAAATCAGCCCATAGGAATATTACCAGTTGACTCCATTTATACTCCTGTAAAGAGGGTAAACTATATTATTGAGAATACCCGTGTTGGGCAGATAACTGACTATGATAAGCTTACTTTGGAATTATGGACAAATGGAACCATAGATCCAGAGGAAGCAGTTAGCTTATCAGCAAAGATACTTATTGAACATTTCAAGCTTTTCTTAAGCTTAACTGATCATGCTGACAAGGTTGAAATAATGGTAGAAAAAGAAGAGGATAGAAAAGATAAGCTTCTTGAAATGACCATTGAAGAGCTTGATTTGTCAGTAAGATCATACAATTGCTTAAAAAGAGCTGGTATTAATACTGTTCAAGAGCTCACTTTCAAAAGTGAGGAAGATATGATGAAGGTAAGAAACCTTGGAAAGAAATCTCTTGAAGAGGTGGAACAAAAATTAGCAGCTTTGGGATTAAGCTTAAAACAGAGCGATGAATAGGAGGGATTACTGGTGGCAGGAACTCGTAAACTTGGCCGCCCTACAGATCAAAGAAGAGCGATGTTAAGGAATCTTGTAACAAGCTTTTTTAAATCGGAAGGTGGAAGAATAGTTACTACTGAAACTAGAGCAAAAGAAGTAAGATGTCTTGCTGAAAAAATGATTACCTTTGCTAAGAAGGGTGATCTTCATTCAAGAAGACAAGTACTCGCTTTTGTAACAGAAGAAACCGTTGTAGATAAGTTATTTAAGGATATAGCTCCTAAGTATACAGAAAGAAATGGCGGCTATACAAGAATATTAAAGATGGGACCAAGAAGAGGAGACGCAGCAGAAATTGTAATACTTGAGTTAGTATAGCATCTTTAGGGATTAAGTTATAAATTTATTTGCTTAATCCCTTTTTCTAATATAATAAGAAAAAATAGTATTTAACAGAGTATAAGAATCCAAAAATTTTAAAACAATAATATTTGCAATTTGTTTTTTATGGTTTATTATTTATATAATTGTAGA
>JBEQBT010000051.1:0-15896 GCA_041639705.1 Clostridiaceae bacterium
ATTTATGTATTTCCTTTCTACTTATATAATAACAATTGAAATTATACCTTGTATTGGTGATAATCTCAAGGCTTTTTAAATTATAGCCTTAAATAATTATATATATCCATAAGTCTTTATTTTCTATGTAAATAAAAACACCAACACTGTGAAATAATATCCTAGAGGTGGTTATATGGTTGTTTTTTTTCGCACCCTTGTATTATACATAGTGGTTGTAACTGTTATGCGAATTATGGGTAAACGTCAAATAGGTGAGCTTCAACCCTTTGAGCTTGTTATTGCAATAATGCTATCAGAGCTTGCCTCAGTCCCTATGCAGGATACGGGAATACCACTAATACATGGACTTATTCCAATATTAACACTTATGTTTTTAGAAATATTTCTATCCTATATCACATTAAAATCAAGAAAGTTAAGAAAATTGGTATGTGGTACTGCCAGTGTGTTAATTCAACATGGTAAAGTTTTAGAAGAGGAGTTAAGGAGTCAGCGCTTCAATCTTGATGATTTAATGGAGGAACTCAGATTGTCTGGATATTTAAATATCTCAGACATAGAATATGCCATATTGGAAAACAGTGGCAAGCTAAGCATTATACCTAAATCTGAGAAGTCTCCTATTACATGTAAAGATTTAAATTTATCCAAGCAAGAAGAAAAGCTTCCTGTTGCATTGGTTTTAGATGGTGAGATTAGTTATAATAATCTGAAATATCTCGGAAAAGATACGAAATGGCTTCTTGAAAAGTTAAAGGAGAACAATATCAGTAGAATAGAAGATGCATTTATTGCAATGCTTGATTCAAGTGGAAATTTATTTGTGCAAAGGAGGCAAGGCTAATTTGAAAAGTGACACTAAAAAACTCCTATTTGCTGTGCTTGTTCTTTTACTTGTTATATTTTCGGGTTTTATGATAAAAAAATATCTCGACAAATCAACTAGCAAGCTGCTAGATCAGATTACATACATAGAGGAATCTGTAAACAATAGTGAATGGCAAAAAGCAAATGATGCTGTCTTAAAGCTAAACGCCAATTGGGAGAAGACCGAAAACATATGGACTATATTCACAAATCATCATGAGATAGATAATATATCTATTACACTTAAAAATACAGTAGAGTATATAAAATTAAAGGATACTACAGATTCAATCGCTTATTTATCTTCTCTAAAGCATTATATTAGTCATATACCTGAAATGGAAAGGGTAGCAATAAAAAACATTTTCTAATTTGTATAATCAAAAACATACTCTGTACATTACTGGCAGAATATACTATAATAATTATGGATGTATTTTATCCCTGTGGGACGTTTTATGTCCGCATTTGAATTTAATATATCCTGTGGTAAAATAAACACATAAATAATAAAAATAAAAAAACATATAAAGGAGGCCTTTTAATGCCACTAGTAACCTCAAAGGAAATGTTTAAAAATGCTTATCAAAATGGCTATGCAATTGGTGCTTTCAACGTAAACAATATGGAGATTATTCAAGGAATAGTTGAAGCGGGCAGGGATGAAAAATCACCTTTAATTCTTCAAGTTTCAGCTGGAGCTAGAAAATATGCAAATCCTATTTACTTAAGAAAGCTTGTAGAAGCAGCAATTGAAGATACTGGACTTCCAATAGTACTTCACCTTGATCATGGTGAAGATTTTGAAATATGTAAGGCTTGTATAGAAAGTGGATTTACTTCAGTAATGATTGATGGTTCAAGATTTCCATTTGAAGAGAACATACGAGTAACTAAGGAAGTTGTTGAATATGCCCATTCAAAGGGTGTTGTTGTTGAAGGTGAACTTGGAAAACTCGCAGGAGTTGAAGATGCAGTTAAGGTTAGTTCAAAGGATGCTACATATACTGATCCTGATCAGGCTGTAGAATTTGTTGAAAGAACTGGTGTTGATTCATTGGCTGTTGCTATAGGAACAAGCCACGGAGCTTACAAGTTTAAGGAAAAACCATCACTTGATTTTGAGAGACTTCAGATTATAACTAACAAGCTTGCGGGTTTCCCACTTGTATTACATGGTGCATCCACTGTCATGCCTGAATTTGTTGCAAAATGTAATGAGTTTGGCGGAAAGCTTCCTGGAGCTATGGGAGTTCCAGAAGATATGCTTAGAAAAGCAGCTTCCATGGGAGTATGCAAAATAAATATTGATACTGACTTAAGACTTGCTATGACAGCAACAATAAGAGAGTACTTTATAAAGCATCCAGAGGATTTTGACCCAAGAAAATATCTTACACCAGCAAGAACAGCAATTAAAGATATGGTACAGCATAAGATTAAGGATGTCTTAGGCTCTAGCAATTCATTATAAGGAAAAATCCCAGTGGCAGGCATATAAGTTATTTGAAAAACAACTCATATGCCTGCCACTTTTTTATGCTTTTTCCATGTAATTTCTAACATGTTTTATAAGAATATTTATTGTACCATCACCATTTCTTTTAATTTCAAACCTCTCAGAGTCCTCATACGCCATTGAGTTTATATATATTTCTATATCCTTATCGATCTTCAGCTTTTTTCTATTCAACTTTTTTTCAGCCCATTCTCTATCAACTGCTACTTCATTTTTTTCAATTCCAGCATCCTTTAACGTGTTTAAATATTCATCCTTTAACTCTTTTTTGTTATCAAAAGCATAATGTGCTATTGTTTCAACATTGACCACATCATCAGACTTTAAAGCTTTTGTTACAGTTCTTCTAACCTTCTCAGCTGTATCAGCATCATCGGTTAAAGTATCCCTTATCCATTTTTCAGAGGTATTCAATATATTCTTTGTATTATCTCTTTTATCACTAATAATACTACATTTTAAAAATTCAAGTAGACTATTCTCTCCACCCTTTTTTATCTCCCTATCAAGTACTAGTACTTGGCAGTCCTTATTTTCAAGGTTAATTATAGCACCCTTTTGAATCCTTTGGCCTGGTCCTGGAATTCCTATCATCTGAGGTTGTATAGTTATTGCCATTTTTTCTTCCACATAGTCAATATTATGAGTATAGGTTTTATTATAATCCAGTTTAATAATTCCAAGGCTTATACCATATTCACATCTAAAAACACATACTATTAAGTCTCCAGAAGGTTCTTCAGAATTATTCATCAGAAATCCATAATACAATTTAGCTATTTCTTTAGATTTTTCTAAAAAAGCTTCACTATTTTCCAATAGTTCCGAAGCAATTTCTTTCACCTCATTAGATTCATCATTGAAAACAGTGCACTTAGCCTCTTCATCTGCAGAGCAGCGCATTATATGCTTAGACAAAAATTCAAATGTTTCATCATCTAATTTTAGTTCCAAGTCACCTAAAAGTGGTTCACCCATACTTTTATCCAATATATAAACAATAGCCCGTAAAACTTCAACTGCTCTTATGTTTCTCATAAGCTCCTCCTATATAAGTGAGTAAAATAAAATACATTAAAATAATATTTTCAGTAAATAGATATAAGTTCTATGTAGTAGCAGATGACCTGCTTATGCCATTTAAAGCTAAAAGTATATCTAACTGCCACTTTAGCCTAAACTCTTTAACGTAGTATATACATTATAAGAAAATACCTGAATATTAACAAGTAATATCATAGTGAACTCGTTCAGCTAAAGCTGAACATCGAGACTTCAGGTGGGGACTCTACCCCACCTGAAGCAAAAAGTGGAAACTCCACCTTATAGAAGGTGGAGTCTTAGAAATTGATTAAAAAGGGAAGATCATGGTAATTAACCTCCATCTCCCCTTTAAATATCTAATTTCCTCCTGGATTGCTAGTTCCTCCTGAACCGTCACTTGGTACCACAGGAGTAGTGGTATCAGTCGGAGTATCTGTCCCAGTTGGTGTACCTGTTCCCCCTGAGGTATCTCCACCAGTCTCTCCTGTGCCTGGAGTTTCAACAGTAGTATTGTCAGAGCCTTGGTCTGTACCTGTTACTCCTGTATTGTCATTACCCGGGTATTCACCAGTAAAATCAGGATTCCCTCCAGGAGTTACATCTGTAGGTTGCTCATCAATTATTACTCCCTCTGGAGGCTGCTGTTGAGGGTCTGGCTTTGGTATAACAATCTGAGGAACATTTCTTACCTTTCCTCTTTTATCTATTGCTTTATCATCTGCATGAAAATTATTAACCATATAAGCAGGTATATTAGAAGCTAATGAACCACCAGTTGAGAAAATGAAATTGCTTAAATAGTCCATATTTTTTTCTAAATCAGGAACAAGCACAGACATGCCATATATACTCGCGCCTTCAAACATATTATCACCTGGTATTCTCAAATTATCTATTTTAGTGCCTCCAAATTTATAAACGGTATACCCTATATTCATGAGCTTGTTTGTTGGAATATTAGTTTTTACAAATGGAAGTACAGTTGAGAATAAATCAGGAAGCTTTATTAAGCTTGTCTTCTTTGCTTTGTTTATTAATTCTCCTAACACTTTCCTCTGTCTTTCAGTTCTTTCAAAATCATTATTGCCAACTTTTCTAATTCTAGAGTAGGATAGAGCCTGCTGCCCATTTAATGGTTGGTATCCCGCACTTTCAATAAGTGTTGAATTTGAACCATTTACTTCTTTAATATACTTATTTATCTCTTTTACCTCATATTCTTTAACTTCCATATTAACTCCACCTAGCTTATCAACCAACGCCTGAAAAGCTCTAAAATCAATGGATACATAATACTGAATATTCACATCAAAATCTTGATTAATTGTTCTCATAAGCAATTCAGGACCTCCAAGAAAATATGCAGTATTTATTCTATTGTCCTTATATCCTGGGATTGGAACATACATATCCCTCATAAATGAAGTAAGCTTTATTCGTTTATTATTTGTATCAAGTGTAGCAAGTATAATTGAATCAGTTCTTGAATCAGCAGTGTTTTCTCTTCCATCTAAGCCTACTAAAAGTATATTTATAATGCCCTGTTCCTCATCGAATTTTGCTGCTTCCTTATCCTGTGGATTCTTAAAAAAGTCTTCCTTTGTTGGAACATATATTTTACCATTTACATAGTAATAGGCCCCTACTCCAACTCCAAGGATAAGGATTAGAGGTATTATAAAAAATAATATCTTTAATTTTGATTTTTTTTTCTCCTTTTTTCTCATATAGTACACTCCATTCTATTTAAAACAAATAAATTCCTATATTATTAACCTATTAATTATCTCATAAAAACATCCTATCCTCAATAAAAAAAAGAGTAATTGTATAAAATTTTTATGAACATAAATGGAGTAAAATTCTAATTATGCTATATTTATAAATAAAAAGCAATAGGTGACATACCCAGATCAAGCTACAAATTCAGATTTGCAATTTGCCATGAGCATGACACCTATCTATTTCTGAATACTCTATCCTGAATAAACATAATAAATTTAGTAAAGATAAGATCATATACAAAAAATAATCCTTCTGCAACAATCATTAATATAATAGTTCCCTGAGTACTTAGGAAAAAGCTGTTTAAGTATATGAAATTTTTAAAAAACAGGTAATATACAATTAAAGTAATATTAAACCATAGATATTTAAGTAAAAATTCAAAAACCACTTTGAACTTTTCACTTTTTAGCTTTATAAGAGGGTAAACTCCAAATAAAGCATATACAACTGCATAAAGTTTGTTTGGAAGTATTAGCCATCCTAGTATAGCAGATGATATATAGGATAAAACACCTGTACTTATATTACCTCCTATATATGGAAGAGCTGCTCCAAAAGTGGCTAAGACCATAAAAGCAAATTTATTAGTTCTAATAATTGTTCCTCCATAAAGGCTCAACATTATTAGAGCAGTAGAAATTCCTCCAAGAACTACTCTTCTTGAAAAACTGTTTTTCATCAAATCCCCCCTAACAACAGGATATTAAATCTCCACCCAAACACTCACAGCATTGGTCAGAGATGCATAAACAAGAAAGGGTGTCACACATATCATCAGATGAACCTCTTCTTCTGTATGCATTATTCTGATAGCCACTGTTGCTGTTCATCACTTTATTATATGCCTCTCTGTACTCATAGTTTGATGGATCCATATTTACTGCTCTTTGCAAATCCTCATAGGCTTGGCTGAACCAGCCCTTTCTCAAGGATATTACCCCTCTTAAATAGTACCATTCAGCATTTTTTGTGTTGGTTCTATTTAACTCATCCTCTGCAGCTTTAAGATTGTTCTGGTTGATGTACTCTCTAATTCTTGTGAAAACTTGTGTCCCACTACTTCCATTATTATAGCTGCTACTGTATCCTTCGCTTCCTCGATATCCATTTCCACCCTGGCTAGGTTGATTTTTAATTAAATACTCATAAGCTTCATTGATTTCTCTCATTTTTTCTTCTGCAAGATCCTTTAAAGGATTATTACTATATTTATCAGGATGGTATCTCTTTACAAGTTCCCTATATGCTTGTTTCACTTCCTCCGGTGAAGCACCTTCTTTTATTTCTAATACTTCGTATGGATTTCTCATTACTGCAACTCCCTTCCAGGACACTGGAGGTTTTTCTTTCCATGCCCAGGTATATTATATTTTCAATTAATCCTTTGTTCTTCTTTATATCCAGCAACTCAAATGCCTTTGATATTTCGTCGAGACATTTAATTAATACAAATTGTATATTATCCTTTATTCTTGTTTTAAACTCATCCGGCTTTTCGTTATTATATTGGAATCTATATATAAGTGGATTATAGCTATTGCTATTAATATCATCAATTAAATCATCATATGAATCAAGAGTATATATCCATTTGCCAATGTTTACACCAATAAATTTTAACAGTTTGGTATTATTGTCATCATACACTGCAAATATTTCACCAGTTACTTCCCCAAAACATCCCCCTATTTCATCTATATTACCACATTTACTTTTTTCCAATCGATTTATTTCTTTTAAATTATAATCTATTCTTTCTATTTTTTCTTTAGAAGTAGTTCTATATTTATTTAATTTAATTATTTTAGATGCTAATAAAGCAGCATAACTTCCATCGTCATTATAATCATCTACAAGTTTTCTATTGCTTAATAAAATATTCATCTCTGCTGCATATTCTAAGAATGGATTTTTTGAAACTATCTCTACCTTTGACATTTTAAATGGACAAAAGATTTTTTCAGTCTCTACACTATCCAAATAAACTGATGAAAGTAAAAGGGCTAAAACCGTCATATCATAAGTAAGAGTCAATTTTGAAATATATGACTTCTCTCCTATTTCTATACAAAGTCCACAATAATAAGCTTTAAAAATATCATATTCTCTAACCTTCAATTCTGCTTTTAATGGTGTTACATATCCAAACATATTATACCTCATTTCCTCGTAAACGTACCGTTATATGCTATTTTACATCAATACTTATATTATATAAAGCTTTTTTAGAGGACTATGTTTTAATATATTGTAAATTTTTGATTACTTCTTCATCACTCCCTTTAATTTTATGTACAGCAGATTATATATTGGTACTAGAAAAAGATAAAAAGCAAATGGAATAAACCCAATTCCAACTCCAAGTGTAGTTGCAGGCACAAGTCCCGCAATATTCCAGGGTACTGCTGGAGATATTAGTACTGCCGTATTTTCTATATCAACCGCTAGCTCTGTATTGCTTACACCCTTATCTTTATATGTCTTTTTAACCAATTGTTCTGTAAGTATTATTGCTAGAGCCTGGGTACATCCAAATGCTGCTGTAATGGTACTTATTATTATTGATGTAATAAATAGTTCAAATCTAGTATTCGCCTTGCTAATTATTTTATCTAAAGAATTTAGTATTCCTGTTCCTTCAAATATTCCAGAGAAAGCAGAGGATATGATTACAACTATTGAAGTCTTAAGCATTGATAGTATTCCTCCACCCCTAATAATTGCATATAAAGGGCTACTACTATCCATTTCATATCCAGTTATGGTGTATTTTATAATATCCAAAATAGAACTGTGCTGCATTATAATTCCTAATATTGCTGCTATAATTATACTCGTAAGCATAGAAAGCTTTACATTAACCTTGAAAAAGGAAAAAACTAAAATTGATAATGCAGGTAATAATACAACTATGTTAATTTTAAATGCTTCAAGTACTTCAAATTCCATATTATTATTATTTAAACTCAATGGGTACATAAAGGATATAACTAGATAAATTATTACACAAATTAAAAAAGGAAACCATGAGGATTTAAACATATTCTTTATATTCACATATAAATCTGTCTCTGTTAAATGAGCAACCAAATTTGCACTTGAAGATACTGGTGACATTCTATCACCAAAATATGCCCCTGCTATTATTGCTCCTGCAGCCACATTTGTATTTACCCCTCCAGCCCTCGCCATAACTATCATTGCAATTCCAATAGTACTTACTGTTCCAAAGGAGGTTCCAAGTAAAAAGGATACAAGGCAGGTTATTAAAAAGGCTGATAGTATAAAGTAATTAGGACTTATTAGCTTAGTTCCATAATAAACTATCCCGGGAATAGTCCCTGAAGCAATCCACAGAGATGTTATTGCTCCAATCAATACAAATATCTCAAGTATAATAAAAGACTTCTTGCTGCCCTTATACATCATTTTTAGTATATTCTTGATCTCAAAGCCTCTTTTAATTGATATGCCAACAAAAATTAAAAGGCTAAGAATTAGAGGATATCCTACAAAAATTCCTCTAGAAACCCCACCTATCAACAACAAAAATGAAATAACAACTCCAACCATTATGTCCATTCTAACACCTCCATATAAATAATATCAAAATTCTACATTATAAGCGATAGGTTTAATGAATTAATATTGTGGGACTATATCATAATTGTGTGGTAATACGTCGTAGGTTTTTTGGTCTCAGGAAACTAAACTACCTACTTCTAAAGACCGTTCCAGCCTGCATATATTGCTTCCCTCAACAAATCCACTCAGGGAGAAGTTCTAAGCAGAAGCAGACTGCCACAGCCTAAGTGCGTTCGATAACTCGCTACGCTCAAACAATCGAACTTACTAAGGCTCTGTCAGTCTACTTCAGCAAGAACTTCTTACCCTTCGTTCAATGTTTCGTCCAGCACTATATGCAGGCTTCCACTGACTTAAGCTAAACTATACAGTTTTTTGAGCTTAAAAAATCAACATTCAAGAAATAAGCTAGTGCAGGTCAAGATACATTGCCAGAGGAGACATTTAGCGAGCATTAGAGGTTGTTGCCTCACTGATAGTGAGAGCCTTAGAACAATTCGACTGTTTGAGCGAATGCGAGTTGTCGAATGTTCTTAGGCTGTCGCTATCAGTGAGGCTTACAACCTCTATGCGCAGCGGTCTAGTCGACGACGGCAATGTGTCTTGACCGGAACGGGGGTAGAAAACTAAATGTTTAGTTCCTATGTACAAAACTTTACGACGCATTCTTCATATTCTGTGATTCATTAACTAAATTATGACTGCAAGAAACCAGCCACATGAAATCTCATAATCTCATGTGGCTGGCACCTATAATCATAAAATCAGCATAATTATAAGGGGAATAGTAAGTGTTGATAGAACTGTTGCTATAAATACAGATTTTGATGCAAAGGCTGAGTTCCCTCCATATTTTTCAGATATTATTGCTGTATTTACAGCTGTTGGCATGGCGGATACTAATGTTAATACTCCTAAAATCATTCCACTTGCTCCTAACAGCTTTAATATAAAAAACACTGCAATTGGAATAAATATTAGTCTTATAAATGAACTGTAATAAGCTGGCACGCTTGAAAAAACTTCTTTAATATTCATTTCCCCAAGCATAGAACCAATTACAATCATAGATAGTGGTGATGTCATACCTCCAACCATTTCAAATGTTTTATAAATTGGTCCTGGAATTTTAATAGAAAAAATAAATATGAATAATCCAATATAAACAGACACTGTTCCTGGATTTAAAAGAGCCTTTTTAATAGTGCTTAAATCCTTTTTCCCTGTGAATAGTGCTACCCCAACTATCCATATT
This sequence comes from Clostridiaceae bacterium, assembly GCA_041639705.1. GTDB lineage: Bacteria > Bacillota > Clostridia > Clostridiales > Caloramatoraceae > JARDZI01. The sequence continues at coordinate 10,062 of JBEQBT010000051.1, forward strand.
GTTATATTAAATACCATGTTAAATATGGCCGCATAAAAAACCCCTTCCTTACCATATATACTCTGAATAATTGGAAATCCCATGTATCCACAATTTGAGAACATAGCTGTAAATAAAAGCACACTTTTAATGTTCTGGGGATACTTCATATACATCACTCGTCCTATAAGATATGAAATAATAAAGATAAATAATGTATAAACAAAAATCACCCCTGATTTAAAAAGCATATCTATTGAAAAATCAAAATTGAATGAGGTTATTATCAAAAAAGGAAGTGTAATATTTAAAAGAAGCTCTGTTAGCCCCTTATTAACTTCGTTATTTATAATATTTCTTTTCCTTGCAAAAAAACCAATTATTATTATTAAAAACAATACTATTATTTGAGTTATTATAGTTTCAAATTTCATGTCTACCTCCAAGTTTTATTCAATCATTTCATTATAGAATATTTATTACACAATAACAAGTTAACTAATTCCAATAAAAAAACAACCTCTGGGAAATATATTACTCCCAGAGGTTGTTTTCCTAATATGGTTTTCTTACACTGTAGCCTTTTTCCTGGACCACATGCTTTATTTTGTCTACCACTACCTGATTTTCATCATAATAAACGTTTACAATACCATTTTCGTAATCAATATTTACATCCTCAATTCCTCTTATACCAACTATTGAACTCCTTATGTCCTTTGCGGAGGTTTCATCATGCATAGATGGAACCTTAAAATTATATTCCTTCATATTATCCCTCCTTACAATAACTTCTGTAAATTTAGCTTATAATATCCTTAAGGGGTTGAAGTTAATTATGTCAGCAGAGGCACAATAATACTCTATTCCGTTATAATTACCATTTATACAAATATTTTTTGAATCATAATGGATATGTCCATATATAAGCTTATGCACATTGTATTCTGATAACAAATCTAAAAATTCCTGACTTCTGCTCATCCTTGTTACTGGTGGGTAGTGCATCATTACAATAAACTTTTCAAATCCACCTTTTGCTGCACTTTCCAGTGACATTCTTAATCTTAAAAGTTCTCTACTATATATCTTTTCATCATGTTCCTCAGTTCCGTCTATTGAAATCCATCCTCTAGTTCCACATATTCCATAATCCTCATAGCTATAATGAGTATTCTGTATAAAAAACATATCATTAAATAGAGTATTAAGCCTTGAAATAGAACTCCACCAATAGTCATGATTCCCTTTTATTAAAATCTTCTTTCCATTTAAGTTGTGTATATATTCAAGATCAGCCATTGCTTCTTCAAGTTTCATTCCCCATGATATATCTCCGGATATAAGGATAGTATCTTCCTTTGAAACCTGACTATTCCAATTTTCAATTATTTTAATATGATGGTTTTCCCACATTGGACCAAATATGTCCATTGGCTTATCAGTGTTAAACGAAAGGTGAGTATCCGAAAGTGCAAATAAAGCCATAAAATCACATCCTAATAATAATTTCTCTATTCATTTTATAATATTTTTACCGATAATTTAATATGTACAGGCAATTAAATTTATATTATTTTTCTTTTTGCTTTAAATAATCTATTAAACTTTTTTTGGTATGAATTATTTTATGTTAAATAAAGCATATCAAAAGTATAGGTGGTATTATGTATGTAAAAAATATTGGTCAATTATTCAAAGAGCAATTTCCACTAAAGCTTAGACTAAGTGAAGGTTCCTCTATTTATGGAAAGATCATTTCTCAGGAAGGGGAAAATGGTTTAATAAAACTATATGATGGTACTATTATACCTGCAATTTTCACATCTGAGAATAAGCTTGTTAATGATAAGTTTATAAAATTCATTATTGAACAATTTGATGAGAATGCTATTGTTTTAAAGGTAATCGATGATGATATGAATCCCCAGGGTGATGATTCAATAAATGCTTTAACAAAAAAGTTGAATATTCCCAGGGAAGAGGGAACTAAAATAATAAAAAGCCTAATAAAATTTAATCTACCTGCTACAGATGAAAATATTATGGCAATATATAAGAATATTACATTTATAGATAAACTAGGTAAAATGGTTGATTATGATGTAATTTCTTTCTTAAATAATTATATGAAAGGTAATTTTACTCCTGATAGTAAAGAATTTAACATTGCCAAAGAAATTTTATCTAAATTATTGAAGATAAATACTGATTTTTTATCATTCTTAATTGAAAACGAAATTCCTTACAGTATTGAAAATATGCTTAAGTCTTCAGATTTTATAGAAAATAAGTTTAATATTAATGATATAATAAATACATTGAAAAATTTATTAGAAGGGGATAAAAAGGATTTATCCATATTATCATTTAGCAATGCTATAAAAGAAATTAAGGATAAGCCTCAAATTTTACAACTTCTTCCAGGTGAAATATTAAATAGCTTTACTGACAATGTGGAAATACTAAAGCATTTAAGTAATAATTATAATATTTATTTTTTTAATTCCTATAATAATGAAAATATATATAAAAACAATATTATTATAAAAAACAATTATAAACCAAATAGTAGTATTGACCCTGATGACGTTAAGGTATTCATAACAGTTGATACCCCAAGTACTGGAATTGTCGAGGCTTATTTGTATAAAAAGGGGTCAAACCTTACTATCTCAATTAAAACAGAAGATAACCATATAAGTTTATTTAAAAGAAATATTGAGAATCTAAATAAAAGCCTTAAGGATAAGGGGTATGGTGTTATTAATATATCAGTTGATTCTATTAATCCTAAAACAAATATGGTTTCTTTATCTGATTTCTTTAATGATACAATTTTTAAAGAATTGGACGTGAGGGTATGAAAAGAAAAAAAACTGCAGCACTTAAATATGATAATGTTTTCTGCTCTCCTACTGTTACTGCAATTGGTTTTGGTGAAATTGCGGACAGAATAATTGAAGAAGCCGAAAATAGCAATGTTCCTGTTATGGAAAACCCCGATCTTGCAGAAAATCTTACAATGCTGTCCATAGGTCAGAATATACCTTTTGAATTGTATGAAGCAGTTGCAGAAATAATCGCTTTTATTTATTCACTAGATAATAAAAAAAAGTGATATAATATATTATAGGCTATTGAAAGGATGATAAAAATGGATAAAATTTTCTCAGGTCTAGAAGAACTTGGTTTTAAGAACTTAAATGATGTGGAATTGTACAAGCAGGAAGTTGAAACTCCATCCGAGGTAACTCCAAAAAATGAAGTCAATATTCTTGATTTTTTATATGACAAATCCTTCGTTTGTCCAGTATGTAACAATGATGTAAGAGTAAGATCAGTTAAAACCGGTAAGACGAGACTTATATCAAAGGATACTGATTTAATGCCAAGACACGAACCGATTAATCCAATGTTTTATGATGTTGCCATATGTCCTAGATGTGGGTATGCTGCATTGTCAAAATACTTTGATAAAATAAAGCATGAGCAAACTCTTGTAATAAAATCCACAATAACTCCTAAGTTTAAATCAAAGGTTTATCCTGATGTATATGATGTGGATATTGCAATAGAAAGGTACAAGCTTGCACTTTTAAACTCAGTTGTAAAAAAATCAAAAATGAGTGAACGTGCATATACATGTCTAAAGTTAGCATGGATGTATAGATTGAAGGAGGATTCTGAAAATGATTTGAAGTTTTTAGAACAAGCTCTTATTGGTTTTAAAGAATCCTTTACTAAAGAGCCCTTCCCAATCTGCGGAATGGATACATATACATTAGTATATCTTTTAGGAGAATTATCAAGAAGATTAGGTTATAAAGAAGATGCATTAAAATGGTTTGGTAGAGTTATAATAACACCTGGAGTAAATCCAAGACTCAAAGAAATGGCAAGGGATCAAAAGGATTTATTGAAATAAGCAAAGAAGCTACTGCCGTTTATTTGTAGTAGCTTTTTTTTATTTAAAACTCATAAATCTCTTTGTAATTTTCTAATAACTGCTGTAAAATATATACATGGATTTTACATCTATATTACGTTAATAATAATATGTAAAATATACCACATGAATTATGATTTGCATCCCGAAAGGAATGATTTAATGAAAAATTTTGATTTTAAATCTACTGTTATAAGTTCTGAGATAAACCTAAAAGAAATAGCTATACACTTTGGTATTAATAAAAAATACAAATGGGAAGAACCACTAATACTTAATGAAAACTTTCTAAAGGGTCTTCTTCCTCAACCTGAAGGAAAGTATGTATACATATTTAATTTTGGTAGTATTACTTGCATTAACCTCACATTTCATGAAATCAAGGATGTAGTTATGTACTTAAAAAGAGTGGATAAAACTCTTAAAGATAACACTCCCTTTGGATATGTTGAAGATTTTAAGCTTGTTGTAAATGAAAATTCTGAGTTCGAAGTTAACTACGATTCTGTAGTTGTTGATACTTTAAAGGAACATCATCTTGATATTATCGCAACAATACTTGCCAAATCAGTTGCACTTAAAAAAATAGAAATTGATACAGATATACTTTTAGATGAAATAGAAAATATAATGGGATTTTTAGATAAAGGGCATTTAAATCTTAGTGATGATAAACTTTCAAAGATGTCTGGAAAGATATTAAGATTTAAATATACCACTCTTTCATCAATAATGGTACTGGATAAGCCTGACATCGCATGGAAAAACGAAGATGCAGAGGACTTTTTCATGCATCTATTAGATTTATTTGAATTAAAAGACAGATATGAAAAGATTAGACATAAAACCGAGGTACTCCTCGATATTACAGAGGTATTTTCTAGTCTTGCCCATTCAAAAAGAGGCAATAGACTTGAGTGGGCAGTAATAATACTTATATTGATTGAGCTATTAATGACTCTAGTTGAAAAGCTAATTGCTTACTTGAAATGATATTATGTAAAAAGGTAGGATGACAGACTATTTTTGTTTATCTTGTTCGTCAACGCTTGGGTAAAGACTTCCTACTATCATTAACAAATTTTCTAATACTAAGATGAGGTGATTATTTGTTTTCAAATATAAAGGCTATAATATTTGATTTAGATGGAACATTAATTGATTCCATGTGGGTATGGAAACAGGTGGATATAGAATACTTAAAGAAGAGAGGTATTGTATTACCTGAAGACCTTCAAAAGAGCATTGAAGGTTTAAGTTATAATGAAACTGCACTCTATTTTAAGAGACGTTTTGAACTTGAGGATAGTATTGATAAAATCAAGGATGAGTGGACAGATATGGTAGGTGATTTCTATAAATCATCAATTAAGGTTAAAAAAGGTGTAAAGGAATTTTTAGTTTATCTTAGTGAAAACAATTTTAAAATTGGTCTTGCAACAAGCAATTTCAAAGACCTTGCTGTTGATGTTCTTAAAAGCAATGATTTAGTACAATATTTTGATCAAATAGTAACTACCTGTGAAGTACCAAGAGATAAATCCTACCCTGATGTATTCCTGGAAACTGCTAGAAGGCTTAATACACTCCCGGAAGAATGCATAGTATTTGAGGATACCCTCTCAGCGGTATTAGGAGCATCCAAAGCTGGAATGAGAGTAATTGGAGTATATGACTCCTTTGGGACCTGCACTCCAGAGGAATTAGCAGAAAAAACAGAACGTATAATTGAAGATTTTGAATGTATTGTGGAGGAATTATGTCCCAAGTTGACAGCCCAATAAATTATCACATTTGTGTGGTTATGCGTCGTAGTGGTGAACAGTGTTCACCACTACATTGAGAATAACGTGCACTGTAGTGGCCGATGCCCACATCGGCATGTTGTTTTCGGCATATGGGATTCC
>JBEQBT010000052.1:0-15849 GCA_041639705.1 Clostridiaceae bacterium
CCCTTTTATTTTTATAGCTGAATATACCAAACTGCTATCTACAAGTTTTTCTGATTTAAATGCATTAAAGCCATAATCAAGAAGCTTAATACTATCCTCATATAAATCATTTTCACTTCTCAATTGAACTGCAAGAAGCCTTTGATTACCTCTTGTTGCTGAGGTTACTATTGTATTTTTAGATTTTGTAGTGTACCCAGTTTTAACACCATCAGCACCTTCGTATTTGTATTTCGTACCTCTGACAAGCTTATTAATATTATATATATATCTTGTTTCAATCTGTTTATTTGTAGGTTTAATTTCATAGTATTCTGTGTTCACAATCTCTCTAAATGTTGTATTTTCCAGTGCAGCTTTACTAATCAAAGCTAAATCATATGCGGTAGTATAGTGATTTTCATCATATAATCCATTTGGGTTAACAAAATTTGAATTATTACTGCCTAGTTCAACAGCCCTTTTATTCATCAATTTTGCAAACTCTTCCTTTGAACCTGAAATATATTCAGCTAAAGCTAGAGCTGCGTCATTAGCTGATTCAAGCATCATTGCATATAGTAAATCCTTTACGGTGATCTCTTCCCCTTCTAGTAAGTATATTTTACTTCCATCTTCAAAGGGTGGTTTAGGTCCAACTACCACCTTGTCATCAAGCTTATAATTTTCAAGAGTAATTAGTGCTGTTAATATTTTAGTAGTACTTGCTGGAGCTAATTTCTCATTTATATTTTTTTCATAAAGTATCTGACCAGTATTTAAATCCATAAGTATTCCTGACTCAGCATTTATACTTGGTTTTTCATATGCTTTAGCATTAATCGATATTGTGATAAAAAAAGTAAATACAAAAATTGCAGTAATTATTTTTTTCATAATAACCTCCTTATTGCTACTTTAAAATTATAACAAAAAAATTAAATGGATTCAATTCAAGTAGTTTAAATAATTGATTTTTTGTGAAAAATTTTAATGAGGTGTTGTTTATGGATTTAACAAGACGTGAAAGGTATGGTTTAATTATATTTATTATTGCTATAATTACTGTAGTATCATATTTCTATTATAATAATAATAAAAAAAATTCAATTGATGTAATTACAAAGGAGTCTAATATGTCTGAGGAGGGTACTGAAAATATTAAAAACAAAAATGAAATAAGCGTTTACATTTGCGGAGAAATTATAAAACCTGGAGTATATAAGTTATCAGAGGATGACAGATTACTAAAACTCATCGAAATGGCTGGAGGTTTTACACAAAAGGCTGATCCCCAAGCTATTAATCTTTCGGAAAAACTAAAGGACGAAGATTTTATAAAAATACCTTCTGTAATAATTAATTCAAATGGTGAAGCTCTAGTAACTGACAATACCACTTTAGCTCAAACTACAGGTAAAATTAATATAAATACTGCCACTAGAGAACAATTAGAAACTCTGCCTAGAATTGGTGAAGCTATTGCACAAAGAATTATTGATTATAGAGAAAGCAATGGCAAATTTAAGGATATAAATGAAATAAACAATGTAAGTGGTATAGGAGATAAAATCTTTGAAGGTTTAAAGGATAAGATTGCTGTTCATTAAAGTTGAATATATCTAGTGTATAATATACAATATACTTGTTGAAGGAGGGATAATTAATGTTTGAAGATATAAAATTGACTCAAATGACAGAAGCTTGTGGGTGAGCGGCTAAGATAGGACCAGAAGTCCTGGCACAGGTTCTGTGTCAACTGCCTAAAATTGATGATAAAAATTTAATTGTTGGAATAGATACCTCAGATGATGCTGCAGTATATAAAATAAATGATGACACTGCAATCATTCAAACACTTGATTTTTTTACTCCAATTGTAGATGATCCATATACCTTTGGTCAAATAGCTGCTGCTAATTCATTAAGTGATGTATATGCAATGGGTGGGGAACCTATTCTAGCATTAAATATTGTATGTTTTCCTAATTCCCTTGATATTAGAATATTAGGAGAAATATTAAAGGGAGGAGCAGACAAGGTTAAGGAAGCAGGAGCTGTTACAGTAGGTGGACATTCGGTTCAGGATAATGAGCCTAAGTATGGACTTTCAGTTATGGGAAGAGTTCACCCAGATAAGGTACTGCTTAATGCAAATTCAAAGACTGGTGATGTGCTTATTTTAACTAAGCCACTTGGAACAGGTACAATAATCACTGCAGTAAAAGGTGAAGTTGCAGAGGTTAAACATATAAAAAATGCAATAAAGTATATGAGTACATTAAATAAATATGCTGCAGATTGTGCAAAAAACTATAAAATAAACTCATGTACAGATATAACTGGCTTTGGGCTGCTAGGACATGCATTTGAGATGGCTGAGGGAAGTGGAGTATGTATTAATATAACGAGCAGTACTATAAAATTCATGGAGGGTGCAGTTGAGTTCGCTAAAATGGGGTTACTTCCTGCTGGAACCTATAGAAACAAAAAACATATTGAAGGTAGATATGAATCTAAAATAGCAGAGGAATATGTACTCGATTTATTATTTGATCCTCAAACCTCAGGAGGTCTTCTATACTCACTTCCTGAAGTTGAAGCATATAAGCTTATAAGTGATTTAAATAGTAATGGAATAGATGCCTTTATTGCAGGATATGTTACAGAATTAGTAGATAAGCATATTTACATTGAATAGTGAACTCGTTCAGCTAAAGCTGAAAATCGAGACTTTAGGTGGGGACTCTACCCCACCTGAAGCAAAAAGTGGAAACTCCACCTTATAGAAGGTGGAGTCTTAGAAATTGATAAAAAATCTAATGAGGTGAATTTTATGCCTAATAAAAAGGAACTATTAACGTCACTACCTAAGGTAGATAGTATTTTAATGGACAATAGAATTGCTTCACTGAAGGATATTTCAAGAAGCATTGTTTTAGAAGCTATACGAGAAACCATAGAGTTTTATAGAGAAAATGTTCTTCAAGAAAAACTAATTGAATATTCTTATGATGAAATAATCAAGGAAATATTGAATAAAATTAAGCTAAAGAATACATCTCATCTTAAAAGAGTTGTAAATGCTACTGGTACAGTTCTTCATACTAATTTAGGAAGAGCTGTTCTTGCAAAATGTGCAGTGAAAGCAGTAATTAATGCTTCCTCAGGATACAATAATCTAGAATTTAATTTAGATGAAGGTACTAGAGGTTCAAGGTATAGTCATGTAGAAGAATTATTATGTAAAATTACCGGTTGTGAGGCAGCATTAGTTGTAAATAATAATGCAGCTGCAGTATTACTTGTATTATCAACCTTATGCACTGGTATGGAAGCAGTTGTTTCAAGAGGACAATTAGTTGAAATAGGTGGCTCCTTTAGAGTTCCTGCTGTAATGGAGCAGAGTGGGGCAAAACTTGTGGAGGTTGGTACTACTAATAGAACCCATCTATACGATTATGAGAATGCTATTGGTGAGAATACAGGGGTTATACTAAAGGTTCATCAGAGCAACTATAAGATACTTGGGTTTACTGAAGAAGTTGATATAGAGGATTTGGTTAAGCTAGGTCAGGAGCATGATATTCCAATTATTGAGGACATAGGTAGTGGCGTTTTTATCGATGTAACTAAATATGGTTTGAGCTATGAGCCGACTGTTCAGAATAGTATTGAAAAAGGAATAGACGTAGTAACCTTTAGTGGAGATAAATTGCTTGGAGGACCTCAGGCAGGTATTATTACTGGCAAGAAAAAATATATAGATATGATGAAAAAGAATCAGCTTACAAGGGCATTGAGAATAGATAAGATGACTTTGGCTGCTCTTGAAGCAACTCTTAGGATTTATTTGGATGAAGAAAGAGTAATTAAAGAAATTCCAGGAATAGCTATGCTAACAAAGGATATAATGGAGTTAAAAAAAGATGCTCAAAAGCTCTACAGAATGATTAAAGCCCTTTTAGGGGATAGGGTTAACCTAGAGGTATTAAAGGACTTTTCACAGGTTGGAGGAGGCGCTATGCCTCTTGAGAGCTTGGAAACCTATGTTGTAGCATTAAATGCTCAAAATATTTCATTAGATAAACTAGAATATGAACTTAGAAAAAATGAAATCCCCATAATTACTAGAATTAGTAAGGATAGAATGTTATTTGATGTTAGAACTATATTTTCTGAAGAATATAAAATAATATTTCAAGCGTTATACAGAATAATTGGGGGATGATAAAAAATGCAGCATGTTGTTATTGGTACTGCTGGACACATAGATCACGGAAAGACAACTCTCATAAAAGCTTTAACTGGAAGAGAAACTGATACATTAAAGGAAGAGAAGGATAGAGGTATTTCGATAAACTTAGGTTTTACATATTTTGATTTACCTTCTGGTAGAAGGGCTGGTATTGTAGATGTTCCAGGTCATGAGAAATTTATAAAAAATATGCTTGCAGGGGTTGGAGGAATAGATATAGTTCTTCTTGTAATTGCAGCTGATGAAGGGATAATGCCCCAAACAAAAGAGCACATTAATATTCTCGAATTGTTAGATATTAAAAAGGGTATAGTTGTTTTAACTAAGACAGACCTTGTAGACAAGGAATGGATTGGATTGATTAAGGAAGATATAAATAAACAGCTAAACTATAGCTTTTTAAAGAATTCTCCAATTATTGAGGTTTCATCTGTTACTGGTACGGGTATTCATGAACTTACAGAATTAGTAGACAGGATGACCATGGAACTACCTGAAAGGGATATGATTACTGATTTTAGAATACCAGTGGATAGAGTTTTTACAATCAGCGGGTTTGGAACAGTAATTACTGGAACATTAATTTCAGGAACTATAAAAGAGGGAGAGGCATGTGAAATATATACCAGTGGTATAAAAACAAAGATTAGAGGAATTCAAGTACATGAACAGAGTGTAAAGGAAGCATATTCAGGTCAAAGAGTTGCTGTAAATCTAGCAGCGATAAAGACTGATGATGTGAACAGGGGTGATGTGATTTCAAAACCCGGTACCATGGAAAGCACTCTAATGCTTGACTGCAGGTTGAAATATCTAAAGGATGCACCTAGAAAATTAAAAAATAGGGATAGAGTAAGAATATATCATGGTACTTCAGAGATACTTGGAAGAGTTGTAATTCTTGACAAGGAAAATGTTAATCCTGGAGAAACAGCACTTATTCAAATTAGATTAGAATCTCCTATGGCCTCAAGAAGAGGAGATAAATATGTAATAAGAAGCTATTCACCAATGATAACAATTGGAGGGGGAACCATATTAGAACCTAACCCCAAAAGACATAAGGTATTTGAGCAGAATGTTATTGACGAACTATTGCTTAAGGAAAAGGGAAATCCAGAGGATGTAATTGAACAGACAATAAAAAGCAATAGTAAAACCTTTCCTAGGCTTGATGATATTATTAAGCTATCTGGAAAAGGTGTTGAAAACATTGAAACTATAATTGATGGGCTAATAAAAAATAAAAAGATATATAAAATTACCATTGCAGAGGGAAATGTATATATACATTCTGATTTTATTAATATACTAAAGTCCAAGGCAATTGATATACTAGATGAATACCATAGATTGAATCCATTAAAGGCTGGAATTTCAAAAGAAGAATTTAAGAATAAACTAATTAGCAAGGAAATAAAACAAAAAATATTCGATGAACTGATAGAATTATTAAGAGTTGATACCATTGAAACTGGTAAAGCAAGCTTATGGAAAAAAGGTTTTACAATCAAGTTTGATAGGAGACAGGTCGAAATAAAAAATGATATTTTTGCTCAGTTCTATAACGCAAAGTTTCAACCTCCCTCTTCAGTGGAAATTTTAAAATCCTATGGAAGAGAAGAAAAAACTGCTAAAATGGTATTTGATTCACTAGTTGAAATGGAATGTTTAATTAAAGTAAGTGAAGATATTTATATTGCAAAGGATAATTTAGATAATGCTAAGAGTATTTTAATAAGCTTTATTAATAAAAGTGGTTCTATTACTGCAGGGTCTTTCAGAGACGAAATAGGTGCAAGTAGAAAATACGCAGTTGCAATACTTGAGTATTTTGATTTATTAAAAATCACAAAGCGAGTTGAGGATAAAAGAATACTAGTATAGAAAAAATCTATAGTAAAATAATGCATTTGCAAAAAAATAAATACTATGATACTATATTAATGCTGTATGGGGGTAGATAGGTGCTGGTGTGCCTGCCGGTCTTCAAAACCGTGTTGTGGCGCTAATAACGTCATGGGTAGGTTCGATTCCTACATACTCCCGCCAATAGTATTGTAAGGTCCTAGTGACCTTTTTTTATCGATTTCTAAGACTCCACCTTCTATAAGGTGGAGTTTCCACTTTTTGCTTCAGGTGGGGTAGAGTCCCCACCTGAAGTCTCGATGTTCAGCTTTAGCTGAACGAGTTCACTTTTTTGATTTTTATTAACTATGATTAAGTAAAATAAAAGCTTCTATAAAAATCATATGTTTTTGTAGAAGCTTATTTATTTCTAACATTTTCTAAACATATTTTACTGTAAGCAGTGGATAAATAGAAAACTATTGTAATTTTATTAAATATATGTAAAATGTATATTAGAATGTTTTTTTAATAACAAAAGAATTATTTATATAACTATTAGATATTGAGTAGGTTTGAAGGGAAGTGATTCCATGATAAAAAAGCTATTTGCGGTTTTATTAGTTTTATTTTTATTAGCAGGTACTTTTTCCAATAGTATATTAGCTGCTGAAATTACCGCAAATGAAATTGACTTTATCAAAAGTAAGAATATTAATAATGTAATTCCCAATATTGATTCTGATGCTATAATAAATACGAATCCATCAAATTTATACATTGCAAGTAATTTTCAACCTAATTTTAATAAGATTCTTGATGATTTTTTTAAAATAATTTTTAAAATAGTTCCTATACAATTTGCGGATGGAACATTAAATGTTTCAGTTAAAGAGCTTGAAGAAAGAAAGGTTATTCTAAAAAAGAAAATTGAATTTGAAAATGATATCAGATTGTTTACTCTATATGCATTTATGAACTATACAGGTTATAGTGATGGGAGTAGTAGTTCTGGATTTAGTGAGGTTAGAACTAAAGTTATGGAAGATCTTAGCAAAATGAATCTGAAGCTTTCTGATAACCAATATTATACCAAGAAAGAAGTTCAATTCAGCTACTACAGAAATGCATTAAGGGATATGGGCTCTGTACCATACTTTAATATTATTGGTCATAAAGGAAATATATTAGAGAGTATATTGGATTTACCTAGTAGATTAAAGGAATTTTATTTAAAAGCAGATATTGAAAGTCTATATAATAAATATAGACCATATTACAATGCTGAGTTAAATAAAATTGAAGACAAAAGTCTAACGGCAATGGTAGTAATTAATAATTATTTAAAAATAGATAATGAAGATATTCCCAATATAGATATCGAAATAAATCTACTTGATAGTTATGGTAGGAATGCAGTTTTCGCATTAGTTGATAAATACAAAGGAAATGCGGTAATTACATTGGGGCCATCAAAGGAACCAGATGTTCAAAGTGTACTTAATGAATATTTGCATTACATTATAAATCCAATAGTAAACAATTTACAGAGTGATGTTAGCAGATTATCTTATAAAGCAAAAGAAATCCCTACATACTCACTAGCTAATCTATACTATAAGGATTGGTCATCAAACGTTGAAGAATCAATTGTTAAAGCCCTTGAATACAGAGCAATTGGTGGAAACAGAAAAGCAAGTATCGAAAAAGCAATGGATGACGGATTTTTATTAACTCAATATTTTGATGAAAGATTTAATGAACTTGAAGACTATAAAGGAAACTTAAATGATTTTATTAAAACACTGTTACAGGATTACTACAAAAATAAAAAATAATTAAAAAGATATATTAAAAGCCTGTTTTACAGGCTTTTAATATATCTTTGATACAATATAGGATACAAGTCTTGCTGGGAGAATTCTTTTTAAGAAAACAATAACCTTGTATGAAAAACCTGCAGTTATTCTAATAGGAGGATTTTTCATATTTATTATTCTAATTACTGATTGTACTATTTTTTCAGGACCAGGTCCATTTAACTCTGACTCAACCATAGCATTAATTGATTTTTTAAATTTAGCACTATAAGCTGAATCCTTATTAGCACCTGCAGCATATAGTCTTTTTTCTGTAAAACCTGTTTTTGTATCACCAGGTTCCACCATTGAGACATTAATACCAAATGGTTTTACCTCAATTCTAAGAGCTTCAGTTAATGCTTCTACAGCATATTTACTAGAACTGTACATTGATTGAAAAGGTATTGCTATTAATCCTGCAACAGAGCTAATGTTTATAATAAGCCCCTTTTTATTGTTTCTCATTACAGGAAGGATAGTTCTACACATTCTTAGTACACCGAAGAAATTTGTATTAAATTGTTTATATGACTCTTCAACAGTAGTATCTTCAACTGATCCTGCAATACCCATACCGGCATTATTGATTAAAATATCAATAGTACCTTCTTCCTTTAATACAATATCAACTGCATTTTTTGCTGATTCTTCTAAGCAAACATCCAATTTAATCATTCTGAGAAAACCGTTACAATTATCTGTCGGTAAAATTATTTCGTCATAAGTTCCAGCTTTTGCATTACGAGATGTGCCGTAAACTTTATAACCTTGATTAGCTAATGCTTTACCTATTGCCTTTCCAATACCAGAAGAAGCACCTGTAATAAGTACTACCTTACCATAATATGTATTCATCAAACCACCACCCATATTTTCTTGGATATTTTCATAAGTATTAGTAATTTTTGTGTTATCCTTATGTTAGATATTAATATTATACCTATAATATTTAACCTATGCAATTAGACTTAATTTAACTAACTTTATTTATTTATTTAAACTAATATAACTGAGTTTTATGAATTACAAATAAAATTGTCGTAATTAAAGTAATTAACAAAAAATTCTTTAAATATTATAAAAATATGCTAGTATATTAATATGTATTTGTGTTATAATGTAATATCTTGGTAATCATATTTTTTATATATTGGAGGTATAATAATGTCTGATATTTTTGAAAAATGTTACAAATTCACAGCTGCTAAAGAAGCAATCCAAGCAGGGGTTTATCCATATTTTCATGCATTAGATTCTGGTCAGGATACTGAAGTTATTATTAATGGAAAGAGAACTATTATGATAGGCTCAAACAACTATCTTGGATTAACTGCTGACCCAAGAGTAAAAAATGCAGCGGAAGAAGCAGTAAGAAAATATGGAACAGGTTGCTCTGGTTCAAGATTTTTAAATGGTACATTAACTTTACATATAGAACTTGAAAAAAGATTAGCTGCATTTGTAAATAAGGAATCAGCTTTAACCTTTAGCACAGGTTTCCAAACTAATTTAGGTATTATTTCTGCAATTGCAGGAAGAAATGATTATATATTATGTGATAGAACGAACCACGCAAGTATTATTGATGGTTGCAGGTTAAGCTTTGCAAAGCTTTTAAAATTTAAACATAATGACATGGAAGATCTTGAAAGATTGTTAAAAGGAATTCCTGAAAGTGCTGGAAGATTAATAGTAGTTGATGGAGTATTCAGTATGGAGGGAGATATTGCAAACTTACCTGAAATAGTAAAACTGGCAAAGGAATATAATGCAAGAATAATGGTTGATGATGCCCATGGATTTGGAGTAATGGGTAAGAGGGGCAGAGGAACAGCAGAATATTTTGGACTTGAAAATGAAGTTGACATAATAATGAGCACCTTCAGTAAATCACTTGCAAGTCTAGGTGGTTTTATTGCAAGTAGTGATGATGTAATCCATTATGTAAAGCACGTATCAAGACCATTTATATTCAGTGCCTCCATTCCACCAGCTAATGCAGCTGCTGCAATGGAAGCATTAAATATTCTTGAAACAGAGCCAGAAAGAATTCAAAGGCTTTGGGAAAATGGTGAATTTATGAAGCAGGGTTTCAAGAATTTAGGGCTGTGTGTTGGAAATTCAAAAACTCCTGTAGTTCCAGTAATGACCTATGATGATTATACTACTTTTAAAATCGCAAGAGATTTATTAGATGAAGGTGTTTATGTAAATCCAGTTGTATCTCCCGGAGTAGAACCTGGGCATGCATTGCTTAGAACAAGCTATACTTCAACTCATACTAAAGAACAATTAGAATTTGCATTAGAAGCATTTAAAAAAGTATTTAGTAGATATGATCTTACTCAATTTCAGAATAGTTAAATAGAAAATATTTGGGGTAGTTTCAAAATTGCTAAAGAATCATAATTTGTGTATGTCACCCGAAGGAAGTGAAGAACTTCAAGATTCTTCACTTCCCTCAGAATAACAATACAAGCTAACATCACAATCTTTATGAGAAAAAAGTATTTTGATACTACTCATTTTATATTGTTAAATATGGTAATTATTAGTAGAATAGTATTAGTATACCATATGATTAGTAACAGGAAGGTGATTTTGATGAGTGAAACCCAGCAAATTAGTACTCTTATTGAATTAGTAGAAAAGTTTTTAGTTCTTGCAAATACGCTTTTAGAAAAGGGTATAATTTATCAAGATATTTTTAGTAAAATGACTGAAAATAAAATAAAATTTTTAGAGTGTTATAAACCAAAACTTAACAAATAAGAAGGAAGTATATTTTATAATAATGTCAGTAAAATAATTATATATATTTAAAATAAGATTTTTATTATTTATAATTAAAATATTGACACTTTTGTCAATTATGCTATAATTAAATATAGTTTGAAGGGGAGTAACTCGACGTTAAGTAATAATCGGTCGTCAATACGGCTTTTGCCCGGTCGATTAGCAAGTAATACTTGTGAGTAAGACCTTTATCTATGTTTTAACATAGATAAAGGTCTTTTTTAATAAAAATTAAAGGAGGGCAAAATTATGGTTAATCATCATTCGTTATCAATGAAAGAAATTTATGAGAATCTTGGTACTTCAGAAAAGGGAATTAGTAATGAGCAGTATGGAAAACTCATTGAAAAATATGGCTATAATGAGTTTAAAGAAAAAGAATCAAAAAGTTTTTTAGAAAGGTTTATTGAACAGTTTAAGGATTTTTTAGTTATAATTCTAGTAATTGCTGCAGTAATTTCTGGAGTAGTTGGAGAAGTAGCAGACACTGTAATTATACTTGCAATAGTAATATTAAATGCATTATTAGGAGTTATACAAGAAAGTAAGGCAGAGGAGTCTTTAAAAGCATTAAAAAAGATGTCAGCCCCAATAGCACATGTTATTAGAAATGGTGTGTCCTCTGAAATACCAGCAAAAGAATTAGTACCTGGTGATGTAGTTGTTCTTGAAGCTGGAAAATATGTTCCTGCTGATTTGAGACTTTTTGAAGTCTCTAACCTTAAAATAGAGGAATCATCTCTTACTGGAGAATCAGTTCCAGTAGATAAAATTAATGCTTTAATAGAAGATACAAATGTTTCATTAGGTGATAGGAAAAACATGGCATTTATGTCTTCAATGGTTACATATGGTAGAGGAAAAGGTGTTGTAATAGGTACTGGTATGAGTACCGAAATTGGTAAAATTGCTGATATGATTTCAAGGGTTGAAGAAGAAAGTACTCCTCTTCAGAAAAGTCTTGATAAGGTTGGAAAGTTTTTAGGAATTGCAGCCCTTATTATTGTAGCAGTTATGTTTGTAATTGGAGTATTAGAGGGACGACCTGTTTTAGGAATGTTTATGACAGCCATCTCACTCGCAGTAGCAGCAATACCTGAAGGACTAACTGCTGTTGTTACAGTGGTTCTTGCAGTTGGTGTGCAAAAAATGATAAAACGAAATGCAATAATCAGAAAACTACCAGCTGTTGAAACATTAGGCTGTGCACAGGTTATTTGCTCAGATAAAACAGGAACACTAACGCAAAACAAAATGACAGTAACAAAGATATTTACAATAAATGGTTTTGCAGATGATATAGCTGATGCTAAAAAAGTTTTATATATTGCAAATCTTTGTAATGACACTCAAATAGTTGAGGAAAACGAGAAATATAGAACTATTGGAGATCCAACTGAAACAGCCCTTATAGACATAGCTTTAAAATCTGGAATTGATAAAAGAAAACTTGAAATAGAATATCCTAGAGTTGATGAAATTCCATTTGACTCTGCTAGAAAGTTAATGACAACATTTAATAAGTCAGAAAATAGCATTACTGTAAATACAAAGGGTGCACCAGATATAATGCTTTCTAAAATAAAATATGTATTTGATGGTAATGTTACAAGAGAAATAACTAGGGAAGATATAATCAAAATTAATGAAGCTAATGAAGAAATGGCTTCAATGGCTTTAAGAGTGTTAGCAGTAGGCTTTAAACAAATTGAAACCATTGATAAAACAAATGCAGAAAGTGATTTGATATTTGCAGGTTTAATGGGAATGATTGACCCACCAAGGGAAGAAGCAAAGGATGCAGTTCAGTTGTGTAAAACTGCAGGTATTAAGCCTGTAATGATTACAGGAGATCATAAGGCAACTGCAGTTGCAATTGCAAAGCAATTAGGTATTTTAAGCAATATATCCGAATCAATATCTGGTCCTGAAATTGAAATTATGTCCCAAAAGGAGCTTGAACAAAATGTGCCGAATTACTCTGTATATGCAAGAGTTTCACCAGAACACAAGGTTAGAATTGTTGAAGCTTGGAAATCTAGGGGTAAAATTGTTGCAATGACAGGAGATGGAGTTAATGATGCTCCTGCATTAAAAACCGCTAACATTGGTGCAGCTATGGGAATAACAGGTACAGATGTGGCTAAGGAAGCAGCTGACATGGTTTTAACTGATGATAATTTTGCTACAATTGTTTCAGCTGTTGAAGAGGGCAGGACTATATTTTCTAACATTAAAAAATCTATACATTTTCTATTATCCTGTAATGCCGGAGAAATATTTGTATTATTTACAGCCATCGTATTAAATTGGGCTGAACCACTATTGCCTATACACTTATTATGGGTTAACCTTGTAACCGATAGTTTACCTGCATTGGCATTAGGAATGGAACCTGCAGAACCAGGAGTTATGAGGCAACCTCCTAGAAATCCTGACGAGAGTATTTTTGCAAGGGGTCTAGGGTTAAAAATAGGACTTCAGGGTCTATTAATAGGGGCAGTTACTTTAGGTGCTTTCTATTATGGAAATACTATTGATGATTTAACAGCAGGACGTTCTATGGCTTTTTTCACACTAAGTATATCCCAATTGGTTCATTCATTTAATATTAGGTATGAAAATAAATCAGTAGTATTTAATAAGATGTTTTCTAATAAATATTTGAATGGTGCTTTTTTAGTATCCTTACTAATTCAAAGTGCTGTATTAATAACTCCTAAGATTAGAGAAATATTCAAAATAAGAATATTGAGCATAGATGAAATAGGTATTGTTATACTTGCTTCACTTACACCATTAATAGTCGTTGAAATAGGAAAGTTTATTAGCAACTTAAGAAGAAAAAGTAAATAAGTCTATTAAGAAACCTCCAAATGGAGGTTTCTTTTTATAATATATTGACAAAATTAATAAAGCATATATTATATTACTATACAAAACGCAGCATTAATTGTAACGATACATTTATAAATGGGGGAATTAATATGGGAAATCAGTCAAACAAAAAATTATTATCTATTATTTACACTGCACTTGCAATTGCATTAGTTACATTATCAACAATGGTCATAAGAATACCGACAATTAAAGGATATATAAACTTCGGTGATATTATGATATTTGTAACCGCAATTCTACTTGGAAAAAAAGCAGGATTTTTAGCAGGAGCATTTGGTTCAGCTCTTGCAGATATACTTGCAGGGTATATAATATATGCTCCAGGTACTTTTATTATAAAAGGACTGGAAGGTTTAATTTGTGCATTAATATTATGGAGAAGCTCTGATAATAAGGCAAATTCCTTTACCTTAACCATAGCACCAATAATAGCCGGGTTATGGATGGTACTTGGTTATTTTATCTATGATTATGTATTATTCGGTATTGGAACTGCATTGCCAGATATACTCCCTAACATCCTCCAAGGAGGAGTAAGCGCAATTGCAGCAATTCCAATTGTACTTACAATGAGAAGGATGAATTTTTCTTTAAATAATTAAAAAAGCCTTAATAGGCTTTTTTTATTATTAAATCCTGTTACTAATGGTTTAAACTCATGCAAAATGGCAAAAATAATAATGGAGGCGATTATTTTTGTTTAATAGTATTCGTGAAAAAAGGATTGTAAGAGATGGACAATACGAGTTAACTCTTCAAATTCCTGAAAATGAGTATTTTAATGCCTACGATACAATTAAGGCTGAAGCTGCTCATGAGATACTTTCTAACTATTTAACACTAAAGCAGGATGATGGTAGAGTTGGAGAGGTAAATATAAGCCATAACAAGAGTGGACATATGGTTAAAATAACCACACAACTTAATTATATTGGAAATGATCATACTGAGGGCTGGTACACACCTGATACATTAAATATTTTTAGGCATGATGAGGATTAGCTATGAGAAGAACATTAATAACTGTTTTTTCATTTTTCATTTGCGGAATAGTTATTTATCATAAACAAAACTTATTTTTGATTGGTGCAGTTATAACTGCACTATTTTTGATACTTTACATAAAAAAATACAGGGCATTATGTATATATTGTACAATTTTCTTATTAATTGGGATATCTATTGCTAATATACATGAAAGGAGCTTTGAAAATAAATATGAAAAGCTTCTTAAACTAAATACTTTTGAAGGTTATGTTATTGATAAGGATAATGGAGGTTATACATTAAAAAATTTTAAAGAAAATTACAAAATAGTTTTCTATTTATATAAAAAAAATGATTTAAAGCCTGGTGATTATGCTAAATTTAGCGGTAAGGTCAGAGAAAAGCCTGATTTTAAAAAGGCTAATTTAAATTCCAGGTGGATTGATGCATATGTTACAAGCTATGAGGGTACAATTAAAACCTTAAATAATAAAAATTTTTTACTGCTTCCTGCAATTGTAAAGTATAAAATAAATTCTGCAATTCTCTCAATTAACAAAACAGGAGGAGGTTTTATAAGTGGATTGGTTTCTGGTTATACAGGTGATATTAATATTGATGATATGTATGAATTTAAAGAATTGGGATTATCCCATATTCTGGCGGTTTCTGGATTCAATTTAGGAATTATCTATTATTTTTTATCAATTATTACAAGAAAAATGTACGCCAAATCAAGATATATGGTAATCATACTAATATGTTTTATTTATACTGCCTTTGCAGGATTTGATCCTTCCATAAACCGTGCTTTTATTATGGTGTTAATTTCTGTGCTTGCTAAGATAATTAAAAGGCCATATGATATTTTGAATGGAATTTCATTAACAGCATTCATTATGCTAATAATAAACTCCTATAATATATTCAATATAGGCTTCATTCTATCATTTATTGCAACCTATGGAATAGTTTTACTTAAGGATGACATAAAAGAAAGTCTGCCATCATATATAAAGGTTTTTAGAAATGAACTTTCAGTGAGTATTGCTGCATTTATATCAACATTACCCATTATATTATGGTACGTAGGTACTTTTTCAATATTTTCGATTATTATTAATATTATTATTAGCCCAATAATATCCTTTCTAACTATTTTAAGTTTCTTTGCAAGTGTTGTATTTATATTTACAGGGCTTAATGTATTTTTTTATC
>JBEQBT010000053.1:0-15649 GCA_041639705.1 Clostridiaceae bacterium
CTGACCAGGTCTTTTGCTTAATACAACAACTCTATCCGATATTGCCACAGCTTCAGCAATATCATGTGTAACCATAATTGAAGTTTTACCCTCACCTTTAATAATCTTATAAACCTCATCGGATACTGCCAGTCTTGTTTGATAATCAACAGCAGAAAAGGGTTCATCTAATAACAGTATTTCTGGATTTGTTGCGAGAGTTCTAATAAGTGCCACCCTTTGTCTCATCCCGCCTGAAAGTTGATGAGGATAATAATCCTTAAATCCTAAAAGCCCATATTTTTTTAGTATATTTTCTACATTTTTTATAGAATCTTTATTATATTTACCCTGAATTTCAAGCCCTAGGGTGATGTTTTTTATTATGCTTCTCCACTCAAACAGATGGTCCTTTTGAAGCATATACCCAATTTTATTGGATGTTTTGTTACAGGGATAAATTATCTCGGAGCCATCTAATAGAATTTTGCCTGAAGAGGGCCTTAAAAGCCCTGCTATAGCTGATAATAGTGTAGATTTACCACAACCAGATGGGCCAACTATACTTATAAATTCTCCATCATTAACATCCAGGGTTAAGTCATATACTGCAGCTGTTTCACCATCTAATGTATGGTAGATCATTGAAAGATTTTCAATTTTAAGCTTAGACATTATTGTACCCCCCTGAAAGTGTAAAAATATAGCTATTTCTTAACCTGCTTTGCTGCCTCTTCTGCAAATTTTGTTGTTACTATATCCTTATATGGTGGTCTCTCAGGAATAAGATCAGCCTGATAGGATTGAATTACGTCCATGAGCCTTGTAAGTGCTGCCTCCCCTAATACTAAATCTTTACTCCAAGTATCCTGTGATTTATATCTATCAATAACTGTAGCAAGCATATCTACATCAGCACCTGGGAAAAAGCTTATTATAGCTTCTGATACTTCCTTTGAAGAATGTGATTCAACCCAGAGATTACCCTTATATAGTGCATTTGTGAAATTTTGAATAATAGTAGGATTCTTTTCTATATAGGACTTTAATGCATAGAAACTGGTATAAGGTATTTCTCCTGAGGCCTTACCAATAGAGGAAACAATATAGCCCTTATTCTCCTTTTCAAGCATACTTCCAGTTGGCTCAAATAGAGCAACATAATCACCAGTGCCTGTTGTAAAAGCCCCCGCTGTTGCAGTAAATGCAAGATTCGTAATTACATTCACATCTTTTCCTAGAACCAAACCATGGTTCTTTAAAATATATTCAAGTGTCATTTCAGGAACTCCACCTGGACGTCCTCCAATTATTGTCTTACCCCTAAGACTTTCCCATTTAAAATTCTCCTCTTTATTTCTTCCAACGAGGAAGGAACCATCTCTTTTAGTTAATTGTGCAAACACTACTGTATAGTCTTCTCTACCTTGAGTATATAAATAAATAACCTGCTCTGGTCCGCTGAAGCCAATATCTGCTCCACCAGATATTACCTGCTGCATTGTCTTATCCGCACCTTGGCCTGTGGTTAGGTCAATCTTAATTCCCTCTTCCTCAAAAAAGCCCTCATTTATTGCAGCATACATTGGTGCATAAAATATGGATCTTACAACTTCATTTAAATTTATCTTTACAAGCTCTGTAGTTTTCTCCTTTTTACATCCTGAAAGAAGTGAAACTAATAATAAAATTGAAAGTACTGCACTAACAATCTTCAGGTGTTTTCTCATATTTTACCCTCCACTTTTTAATATCACTTTATAATATGTAATTGATATTTGATATGTCACAATATTATAATCATTTGCAGCAATAAAATTTGATTTTAAAATACTTGGCCTATATAATAAACAATATGGAGGATTGATAATGTGCTAGGAACTATTGTAAATGCTTTCGCAATAATTGCAGGAAGTCTTGTAGGTTATTTAGTAATTCGATTATTTAAGGGGGGAATACCTGAAAGAATAAATGATACAATAATGAAGGGTATGGCTCTTTCTGTGCTTTTAATTGGTATCTCAGGAGCATTAGAATATAAGCAAATACTTCTTGTTATTCTTTCAATGGCAATTGGAGGAATTATTGGAGAAGTAATTGATATTGATAAGCAACTTCAAAAGCTTGGAGATAATCTTGAAAGAAAGTTGAATGGCAGGGGAGGTAAGATATCCCAAGGATTTGTTACAGCCAGCTTAGTATATAGTATAGGTGCAATGGCAGTTATGGGATCCCTTGAAAGTGGATTAAATGGGAATCATGAAATATTATTTGCAAAGTCTATTATAGACGGAATAACTGCAGTAGTTTTTACTACAACACTTGGTATAGGTGTTGCTCTTTCTGCAATAACAGTATTTTTATATCAAGGAACCATAACAATTGGAGCAATATATCTTAAGGATTTGTTGACAGTAGCAGTAGTTAGCGATATGTCAGCAATTGGTGGATTATTAATAATTGGAATAGCTCTAAATATGATGGGAGTAACAAAGATAAAGGTAGCAAACCTTCTTCCAGCCGTATTTATACCAATAGTTTATCAGATAATACTGAATGTTTTTTAATTTCAATGCTTCTAAGAGAATACAATCCCATTTATTAGTTTCCCATTAGCCATTTTAATTGACAGTATATTTACTTAGCTTTTATTTACTCCTTTTATAATGTAATAAATGTGGATTATTATTAAAATGGTCATAATGTAATTATATTGACAAAATATGATATAATACTATAATAAAGATAAATTCATAATTAAGCTGTGAAAAAGAAGATTAGATAGCTAAACCTTATAGAGAGAAAAGTCCTTGGCTGAAAGATTTTTCGGGTAAATGGCTGTTGAAGGTAGCTTTGGAGCTTTTCACTTGAACATTAGTAGGGTGAAACGGTTATATCCGTTAAAAAATGAGTGCCGAATATTTCGGAATAAAGGTGGTACCGCGGTCCTTCGCCCTTTTTAGGTGAAGGACCTTTTTATATTATTTATAATAAATAATATGTAAGTTTATTATGTTTAATTTCTCAGGAGGTGCATATGGAAAATATTGATTTACTTAGCATAGTGTTTTTACTTATAGGTTCAATCATGGTATATGGGGCAAAGCATATTTTCAAATTGTTAAAGATAAATAGGGATAATACTAAATTAGTTGTATTCAAGCTAATTGGATTAGTCATTGCACTTATAGGATTTTTTAGAATAATGGATATTTTTTAGGAGGGATAAAAATGGAAGATAGAAAAAACTTATCAAAAACATATGATCCAAAGGAATTTGAGGATAGATTATATGCTGAATGGCTTCAAGAAGGATACTTTACTCCCAAAATTGATGAAAATAAAAAGCCATTTACAATAATGATGCCGCCACCAAATATAACAGGGCAGCTTCATATGGGTCACGCACTTGATAATACTCTTCAAGATATATTAATAAGATGGAAAAGGATGCAGGGATATTCAGCTCTATGGCTTCCTGGAGAGGATCATGCAAGCATAGCAACAGAGGTTAAAGTTGAAAATGAACTTGCAAAGCAGGGAATTAATAAAAAGGAAATAGGCAGGGAAAAGTTTTTAGAGCATGTTTGGGAATGGACCCACAACTACAGAGCAAGGATAAAAAACCAATTTACTAAAATGGGGGTTTCCTGCGACTGGACACGAGAAAGCTTTACGATGGATGAAAATCTTAGCAAAGCTGTAAGAGAAGTATTTGTAAGATTATATGATAAGGGACTTATATATCAGGGGCACAGAATAATAAATTGGTGTCCAAAATGTATGACAGCAATTTCAGATGCAGAAATAGAATATAGTGAACAGGAAGGCAACTTCTGGAATATAAAATATCCTGTTAAGGACAGCAGCGAATATGTTGTAGTTGCAACTACTAGACCTGAAACAATGTTTGGAGATGTTGCTGTTGCAGTAAATCCAGAGGATACTAGGTA
The DNA here is from genome assembly GCA_041639705.1 of Clostridiaceae bacterium. Lineage (GTDB taxonomy): Bacteria > Bacillota > Clostridia > Clostridiales > Caloramatoraceae > JARDZI01. The sequence continues at coordinate 3,933 of JBEQBT010000053.1, forward strand.
CAGCCATCTACTTGGAAAGACACTTATATTGCCACTTGTTAACAGAGAAATACCTGTTATTGCTGATTCCTATGTAGACAAGGAATTTGGAACAGGGTGTGTTAAAATTACACCTGCACATGATCCAAATGATTTTGAAGTAGGTTTAAGGCATAACCTGGAACAGATAGTAGTTATGAACGATAATGGAACTATGAATAGATTAGCTGGAAAATATGAAGGAATGGATAGATATGAAGCAAGGAAGGCAGTAGTTGAAGATTTAAAGGAACTAAACCTATTAGAAAAAATTCAAGAGCACACACATAATGTAGGCAACCACGATAGATGTGGAACTGTTGTAGAGCCTCTATTATCTAAACAGTGGTTTGTAAAAATGAAACCACTTGCTGAACCTGCTATAAAGGTGGTTAGGGAAGGTAAAATAGACATTATACCTGAGAGATTCTCTAAAGTATATTTTAATTGGATGGAAAATATACAGGATTGGTGTATTTCAAGACAGCTGTGGTGGGGGCATAGAATACCAGTATGGTACTGTCAGGACTGTGGAGAAATTATAGTTGCAACTGATGAACCAAAGAAGTGTAAAAAGTGCGGCTCAGAAAAACTAGAGCAGGACAAGGATGTTCTTGATACATGGTTCTCATCAGCCCTGTGGCCATTTTCAACTCTCGGCTGGCCAGATAATACTGAGGATTTGAAGTATTTCTACCCAACGGATGTACTTGTAACAGGATATGACATAATATTCTTCTGGATAGCAAGAATGATATTCTCTGGAATGGAACAAATGCGGTCAATTCCATTTAAATATGTATTGGTTCATGGACTTGTAAGGGACTCCCAGGGAAGAAAGATGTCAAAATCCCTTGGAAATGGTATTGATCCACTTGAAGTCATTGAACAATTTGGAGCAGATGCACTAAGATTTACACTTGCTACAGGTAATTCTCCAGGAAATGATATGAGATTCTATATGGAAAGGGTAGAGGCATCAAGGAACTTTGCAAACAAGATTTGGAATGCATCAAGGTTTGTGCTTATGAATCTTGATGAGGACCTTACTTCAAAGTATAGAAGTGATGTTGAGAAATATAGAAATTCTGCTGATAAGTGGATACTAACAAGACTGAATGCTGTAATTAAAGAGGTAACTGAAAATCTTGATAAGTTTGATACAGGAATAGCGGCACAGAAGATATATGATTTTGTATGGTCTGAATTTTGTGATTGGTATATTGAATTGGTAAAACCAAGGCTTTATGGAGAGGAAGAAACAACTAAGGCAGCTGCACAGCTTACATTGGTTGAAGTATTGGTGGATAGCTTAAAGCTTCTTCATCCATTTATGCCATTTATAACCGAAGAGGTTTATAAGCACCTTACTAATGAATCACCTTCAATTACTATTGCTAAATGGCCAGAATATAAAGAGACAAGAGTAAATGAAGCAGACGTTAAAAAAATGGAGCATGTAATTGAAGCAATTAGGACAGTTAGAAACATACGATCAGAAATGAATGTGCCTAACTCAAGAAAAGCAAAAATAATGATATTACCATCAAGTAATGAAGCAAGACTGGCATTTGAAGAGGGGAAAATATACTTTGAAAAGCTGGCATCAGCATCTGATATAGTTTTCCCATCAAAGGAGGATGTGCCTCAGGATGCTATATCAGCAGTAATTTCTGGTGGGGAGATATTCCTTCCACTTGATGACCTGGTTGATAAAGAAAAGGAAATTGAGAGACTTAATAAGGAAAGAGAGAAACTGGAGAAGGAAGTAGAGAGGGTTTTGAGTAAACTCTCTAACCAAGGATTTGTAAGTAAAGCTCCAGAAAAGGTATTAAATGAAGAAAAGGAAAAGCAAAGAAAATATCAAGAGATGCTAGATAATGTTATTGAAAGAATTAACAGCTTAAAATAAGAAATATTAAGACAAAAAGGGGTTGGGTCTCATTTCTATATAGAGAGCCCCGACCTCTTACTTTTTAGAGGTGATTATTGTGAATTATAATGAAGCAATTAATTATATTAATAATACTGGAAAGTTTGCAATTAATTTAGGACTGCAGAGAATAAAAAGACTTTGTGATTTGTCTGGAAACCCAGAAAAGGATTTGAAGGTAATTCATGTTGCAGGAACAAATGGGAAGGGTTCTACTACCACATTTATTTCATCTGTACTAATCAGTCAGGGCTATAGGGTTGGAATATATACTTCTCCATACATAGAAAGATTTACTGAAAGAATAAAAATTAATAATGATGAAATAAGTGAAAATGAAGTAGCAAGATTGGTAACTGAAATTAGCTCGGATATTGATAAGGTAGAACAGGAGGGTCTTGAGAGACCTACAGAATTTGAAATTATTACAGCATGTGCATTTAAGTATTTTAAAGAGCAGCAAGTTGATTTTGTTTTATTAGAGGTTGGACTAGGTGGAAGATTTGATGCTACCAATATTGTAAATCCACTATTATCTGTAATTACCACTATTAGTTATGACCATATGAATATACTAGGGGATACCCTTGGTAAAATTGCATTCGAAAAGGCAGGAATAATAAAGACTGGTAGACCAGTTGTTATTTACCCACAGGAAAAGGAAGCAATGGATGTATTGTTAGCAGAGGTTGCTAATAAAAATGCAAAGGTTAAGCTTGTAAGTGATATGAAGTACGAAGTAATAAAGGATTCAATTGATGGAATTAATTTTGATGTTTTAGGAAACAGGGAATATAAGAACTTAAAGCTTAATATGACAGGCTCATATCAGTTAATGAATGCATTAACAGGGTTAAAGGCAATTGAGACATTAATTGAAGAAGAAGTTAGTATAGATAATAGGGCAATTTATGAAGGATTTGCTGCTGCTGCATGGCCAGGGAGATTTGAATTAATACATAGAGAGCCATATATAGTATTAGATGGAGGACATAATATTCAAGGAATAGATGTTCTTGTTTCAGCATTAAAAAGATATTTTCCTAACAAAAAAATAAGAATAGTATGTGGAATGCTTAGAGACAAGGAATATAATGAAATGGTTGAAAAGCTTACAGAAATTAGCCAGGATTTTATAACAATCAGGGCAAATAGCCCTAGAGCCCTTTCAGCAGAGGAATTAAGGGCAGTTATTAGGTTAAAGGGGAAAAATGCCGAGACAGCAGGAAGTATACAAGAGGGAGTAAAAAGTGCTTTAGAGGTTACTGAAAAAGATGAAATATTGGTATTTTGTGGCTCACTTTATATGATAGGTGAGGTTAGGGGTTTACTTAAAAAAATATTTATATAATATGTGTATATGCTAATTATATAAAGAACAGCATTCAAAGGAATGCTGTTCTTTATATTTTTTATCTGTCAAGGTTGTATAAGCTGCCATTCTCAGCCCATCACCTATGTCATTGTTAAAAAGTACAACACTACCACCTGTCATCCTGAACGTAGTGAAGGATCTTATTCAAACAATCCAATTATTTTTCCATAAAATACTTCAGGTTCCTGCTTCCAAAGACTGCATATACTTTTTGCTTTTTCAATTGAATCAACTGAAAGCTTAAGTTCTACCATAGGCATTCCGCTATTTTCTAATCTTAAAAAAACAGTGTACTTATCTAAACTTTGCTCGTAATCAGCTGATATTTCAACATCATTTTTTATGTTTGCAATATTCTTTTTAATATAGTTATCTATTATTTCCCTTTTCTTCTCAGGTATTCTGCTATTAAAAAATTCAAGTGAATCCTTTCCTCTAGGGGTAATGCTTAACATGTGCTGCTTATTTTTTTTAATATCACTTATAAGACCACTTTCAATTAGTTCTGATAAAAATTGTTGTAGTGAAAAATAGTTAATAAGATTGTTTTCAAGAACTATTTGAGTTATATGTGAATTTGATATGGGCATGTTAACTTTACAAAATATATATAGGAGCAAAAGCTTATTTTCAGCAAGTTCAAGTATATCATTAAACATTTTGTACCTCCAAAGACATCTATTTATCAATTTCTAAGACTCCACCTTCTACAAGGTGGAGTTTCCACTTTTTGCTTCAGGTGGGGTAGAGTCCACAACTGAAGTCTCGATGTTCAGCTTTAGCTGAACGAGTTTACTACTTCATTATATCAGTAATAAATAAAAGTGCGCAACAAAAAACCCCTTTCGGGGTTTTTTTAAATTTTGTCAGGCATATTTCCCTGAGCAATTTGTTTCTCTGCCATTGCTATCATTCTTTTCACCATGGAGCCGCCAACCTTGCCACAATCCCTAGAAGCTACACCGCCCCAATAATCCTCTGAACCTTGATAAACTGGTATTCCCAGTTCACCAGCTATTTCATATTTCATATTATCCAGCATAGAATGTGCCTCTGGAACGAGCTGTGTCCTTCCGGAACCATTTTGTCCTGCTGCCATATTAATTCCTCCTTTTATGTATAATTTTTTGATTAGGAAAGTTTACTTATTATGTATACTAATAATTTGCACACAGGAGAGATAAATATACCAGTGATATTATGGTAAAGAGCTTTTATGTGGGAATATAAAAATAAACAGTAAACTTATAATTGTAAGAGAAATATTTACTTGAAATAGTATTTTTTACTAAATACTGTATAGTACTTTTGCGTTTTGGTATTATTTTTCTAGACCAGTTTGCACAAAAACTTTTACAGTCTCATCTTAAGTGAAGAATCACTCTTTTTTCATTCCCGGTTTTATTTGAATTATGCAAAAGTCCCTTTTATTTATATTATTAGAACACAGGAATAGAGGAACCCTTAGTAGTTTCTTCTATAAGTTTTTTAGTTTCATCAGTCTGATATACCTCTACTAACCTTTTGAGAAGCTTGCTATCCTTATCCTTAGTTCTTACAGCTATAATATTAAAGTAATTCTTAGCACTATCCTTTTTAGTATCTTCAATATATATTGAATCCTTTAATGGAGAGTATCCTGCTTCTACAGCAACACCATTGTTGATAGCAGCCACTGCTACGTCCTGAATCGATCTAGGAATTTGGGTTGCTACAAGTGCTATTATTTCTAGTTTTTTAGGATTTTCCACTACATCCTTAACTGTAGGTGTAATGCCAGAACCATCCTTTAATTTTATTAGGCCTGCATCCTGAAGAAGTAAAAGAGCTCTTCCACTGTTTGTTGCATCATTAGGGATTGCTATTTTTGCGCCATCCTGCAGCTCATTTAAATCCTTTATTTTGCTTGAGTATATTCCCATAGGAGCTAAAACTGTATTAGCAATGGAAGTAAGGTCCAGTTTACGATCCTTTTTAAATTGCTCAAAATATGCTACTGTCTGAAAGGCGTTAGCATCTATTTCTCCATCATTTAGAGCTTGGTTTGGTCTAATATAATCACTAAAGGATATAATTTCAAGGACTATATCTTCCTTAGCTAATCTTTCTTTTATATTATCCCAAATCCTAAAATCATCACCTGTAACACCAAGCTTTATAACTTGTTTCTTATTGGAATCTGTTGAAGTTGAGGTTGTCTTGGATTGTCCACAGCCAACTAGTGCTGCAGCTGATAATACTACTCCTAATATTAATGGGATTAATTTTTTAATTTTCATGATTATTCCTCCTAAATTTTTTATATTTTATCACCTTAGTGACTTAAGCTTTTTAACAAAAATTCGCCAAAGCTTTGTATTCCATTGACTAGAATAAGAAGAATTATTATTGTCGCTATCATAATGTCTGTTTTAAAATATTGATAACCATATCTTATAGCAAAATCACCCAGGCCTCCTCCCCCAACAGTACCTGCCACAGCAGAGAAGCCTATTAAGCTGACTGTTGTAATTGTAAGAGCATATATGATGCCTGGAAGACCTTCCCTAAGCAATACTCTATGAATTATTTCAAATGGACTTGAACCCATAGCCTGTGCTGCCTCTATTACTCCCTTGTCAATATCCAGAAGTGCAGATTCGATCTGCCTTGCAACAAAAGGGACAGAGCCAAGGACTAATGGAACTATAGCACCCTTTAGACCGATTGTCGTTCCAACTACAAACCTGGTGAAAGGTATAATAGCCGCAAGAAGTATTACAAATGGAATTGAACGGAATATATTAATTGTTTTTCCAACAATACTGTAGATTAAATTATTTTGAAGTATATTTCCTGGCCTTGTTACTACAAGAGTTAATCCTGTCAGTATTCCAAATAAGGTTGAAATGCTTCCGGATACAAGTACCATAATAATTGTTTCTCCCAAGGCTTTAAGCATATCAGGAAAAAGTTCAATTACATTCGGCATAAAAGTATGAAGAATTTGCTGCATCTTTTATCACCTCCACGTAAATATTATTTTGCTTTAGATAATTAATTGATTGATTTATGCCTTCTATTGAACCATTAAATTTAACAATCAAATTCCCCACAGGGACCTCTTGTATAATCTCTATATTCCCAAACAAAATGCTTGCATCAACATTATATTTCCTAGAAAGCTTGGATATAAAAGCATGGCCAACTTTCTGTCCTTCAAAGGATATCTTAGCAACCAACTCTTCCTCAGTAAGCTTGACCACAAAGGATTCTTTATCCAAGAGTTCATAAATCTTATCATAATGAAACACTGTAGATACAAAGCCCTTTGTCATCTGTGCCTTAGGATTTGCAAAAATTTGAAGTATGTCTCCTTCTTCAACAATTTTGCCTCCATCCATTACTGCTACCCTATGGCAAATCTCTTTAACAACCTCCATTTGATGAGTAATTATAACTATAGTAAGGCTAAGCTTATCATTTATTTCTTTTAAAAGCTTAAGTATTGATTGAGTAGTTTGAGGATCCAGTGCAGAAGTTGCCTCATCACATAAAAGCACCTGTGGATCATTTGCTAAAGCCCTGGCTATGGCAACTCTCTGCTTTTGACCTCCACTTAATTCAGATGGATAGGCTTTAATTTTGTCACTGAGTCCAACTAAAGTTAAAAGGCTTTCTACTTTTTCTTTAATTTGTTCTTTATTAAATCCCTTTCCCTTTAGTGGATAAGCGATGTTTTCAAATACATTCCGATTTCCCATTAAATTAAAGTGCTGAAAAATCATGCCTATTTTTTCTCTAGTTTTCCTAAGTTCTTTTGATGATAGTCTGGTTAAATCTAGTCCGTTTACAATTACTTCACCGGAAGTAGGTGTTTCAAGCAGGTTAATGCATCTTATCAGAGTACTTTTTCCGGCTCCACTGTAGCCAATAATGCCTACAATTTTGCCAGGCTCTATATGTAAACTAACATCTTTTACAGCTTCTATTCTGTTATCCTTAGTTACATACACTTTACTAATGTTTTTTAGATAAATCATTCATTGTCCTCCTTCTACAAATTCAAATAAAAAATCCTCTTCCCTCAAATGAGGAAAGAGGATAAACTTAACAAAAAGCTTTTACCTCTCCTCATCTTTCAGACTTAAGTCTGCAGGATTTAGCACCTTGCATGCAAATGAAGCAATGCTGGTTGCTGAAACTTCATAGGGCCAGTCCCTCGGTTTCTCTAGATAAGGATACATATTTGTTTTTTAATTTACGAAATTTGCTTGTCGAATTTTAGTTGTTGAAGTTTATTATATAGAACCTTTTTTAATATGTCAACAAAAATTTTTATAAAAATTAATTAAAATAAATTGTTGACACCATCTATAAATCCTTATATAATTTAAAACAATTAAACTTTATTGCAATAAAGTAAAAACTAAATAAATATCCTTATCAAGAGAGATTGAGGGAATGGCCCTATGATGTCTCAGCAACCAGCAAGTATCATTAACCTGCAAGGTGCTAAATCCAACAGAAGCTAATTCTGATAGATGAGGGAAGGTGTTAACTGAAAATATTGCCTTAGTGGTTCTATTTTAAAATCTTCTTCCATCCAGGAGGAAGATTTTTTATTTTGAGAGATTTTATTAAACAAAGCTTAATCATAAAGGGGGAATAATAATGAGTAATGTATTAAAAAAATTAAACGGCTTTCAACAAAGTATTGTTGATGAAATAGATAATAAAAGAGATCAATATATAAAAATAAGCCATGAGATCCATGACAGGCCTGAGATAGGAAATCAAGAATTTTTTGCAGCTAAGCTTCTTACAGGCACCTTAGCTGAGGCAGGTTTTTCCATAGAAAAAGCTGTAGCGGGCCATGAAACTTCCTTTATAGCAAGAAAGAAGTCAACAAAGCTGGAGGGACCTGTAATAGGATTCCTGGCAGAATATGATGCTTTGCCTGGATTGGGACATGCGTGTGGCCATAATATTATCGGAACCCTCAGCACAGCTGCAGCTATATCTCTTTCAGAGCTATTAGAAGAGGTTGGTGGAGAGGTAGTGGTGTTAGGCACACCGGCAGAGGAGGGAGGACAAAATGGAAGTGCTAAGGTAAGCTTTGTTAAACATAATCTGCTCGAAGGAATAGATGCGTGTCTTATTATTCACCCGGGAAATAAAACAGGAGTAACAGTAAACTCTTTAGCAGTAGATCCTCTTGATTTTGAATATATAGGAAGACCAGCGCATGCATCAGCTGCACCTGAAATGGGTATTAATGCTTTAGATTCAGTTATTCAACTATTTAACGGTATAAATGCTTTAAGGCAGCATGTTACCACAGATGTACGCATACATGGAATCATCACTCATGGTGGAGATGCGCCCAACATAGTACCTGAATATGCAATGGCAAGATTTTTCATTCGTGCAGCTACAAGGAAAACCTGTAGTGAGGTTACTGAGAAAGTAAAAGCTATTGCACAGGGAGCAGCTCTTGCAACTGGGGCAAAATTGAATGTAATAGCATTCCAAAATGAAGTAGATAATCTTTTGATAAATAAAGTTTTTGATCAGGTATTTGTTGAGAGTGCAAATTTACTTGGGCTAGAAGTAGATACGGAGTTGGAAAAAGGGTTAGGCTCCACAGATGTGGGTAATATAAGTCAGGTTGTTCCTACTATTCACCCACATATTAAAATCGGACCGAGTACTTTGGTGGGACATACAGCGGAATTCCGTACAGCAGCGGTTTCAGAGGAAGGCGATGAAGCTCTAATTCTAGGAGCAAAGGCATTAGCTATTACTGCACTGGCTTTAATTACGGATAGAGAAAAGCTTAAGGAAATAAAGGATGAATTTGAAACGCAAAGGATAGGCTCATATTAGACCTATGATTTTTGCCAGAAGGTTTTGAAGAACTTATTTATAGCTTTAATAGCAGAAGATAATAGTAGAAGTAAAAGGGAGTGTTTCAAACAACATTTAAGTAGGATACCAAGTCTAGTATCCTACTTAAATGCATTAGACTGTTTTTTAGTAATTTTCCATATAACTCCTGTACCTGGGTAATACCCTTCATGTTCACCCTCAGGAGTAGCTGCAAAATCCAATATATACATAGCTTTATCAGGTCCAAATACCACATCAATCGGCCTTTCAAAGCCGCCATCACCTGTATGAGAAGCTGCAAAACCAGATTTATTAATAGCAAAATTAGTTATTCGTCCTGTCTGTATGCTTATTCTCGATATTCTATGACCTACTCTAGGAAGTGGTTTGCCTCCTGTGGTTTCCGGAGCTTCACTGCCAAACTCAGCTATATAAGCATCTCCGTAGGGGCCAAAATCACTATTATAATTAAAATCAAATCCCATTATAGCAGCATGTGGGGCAAAAAGTGCAAATGGTTTTGGAGGAGCCATTGGATGGTTAGCAATTAAAAATTTGGGTTGAGCCTTACCTTCAGCTTTAAATCTTGATAGTGTTACTGGAAGTCCTCCAGTGTAATCGGGCCAGCCATACCATGATCCGGGTGTAATTAGTTGGAACTCATCTGGAGAATTATCAATAGGTCTGCTGCCTCTGACATCTGCGCCATGATTTGTACTAAATAATCTGCTAAACCTATTTGTAAAAGAACTGGAGTCAAGTTACTTTGGGATAAACTCTCTGAAAACGGAACAATATTATTTGGCGTATTAAATGCTCAGTACATCAAAGTTGTAATAGCAATTGCAGCTTTACTTGTTATTCAACAAATAGATTGATCTATTGTAGGACCTAAACTTATAGGAAACAGTGTATCATTAAAGCCTGTATTTATTTTGACAGCAATAATCGTTGGTGCAGGAATAGGCGGATTAGTAGGCATGGTTGGAGGACTGCCTACTATACTTAATCCTGAAGGACCACTGGGATTACCTTTTGAGATTTTAAAAAACTCTCCATTTAGTAATTTTCTCATACCAGGAATTATTTTATTCACCATAATTGGGCTTGGAAATGTTATTAGTGCTATAACAATCCTTTTTAAATCAAGATTTCAAGGATACATCAGCAGTGTTTTCAGTTGGGCTTTAGTCGTTTGGATTGTTGTTCAATGTATAATGCTTAATGCAATTAATATATTGCATATTATATTTTTTGTTATAGGAATAGTTGAAGTTGTTTTATCAACGATTATTTTATTTAACCAAAAATTATTTCCATCAAATATTGTTGTAAAATTTTATAAAAAGATAAGTAAAAATGCGTAATATTGTACAATAGGCTAGTGTTATGATACATTTTTAATAGGAACTTGTCAGCATTAATTGCCTTGCATTATTTTTAATTAAGTTATTATAACATCAGATTTTATAAATATTAAACTTATGAAAACAGGCGGAATAAACAATGCTCTAAAAATTCGCTCCGCAGCAGTAGATATTGGGTAGAATATATGATATGCTGCATGCAGGAGGCAAAGGTAAGTGTAAATGCCGCAGTACATCTAGCAGCAGCTAAAAGCATCATTACTAAAATAGATCTGGATGGGCTAGTACTCTGCAGTGAAGATTCTGTAGAGGGAGGAGCAATATTTAATGAATACAAAATTACTTTAAACGATGCATCAGGTCTCGGAATCAGGGAGGTTAAAGGAATAAAATATTTAGATTAAATGAGAAAAGCATTACCAATACATTTAAGCTGTTAAGGATTTAATACATGATTATCTTAATAGATTTGATGGATTTTTAAAGGAGTTGCAGAATTTATTACCGTTCGGTAGCACTATAGGTGGCAGGCTCAGGAGTTTGTCACCTATAGTGCTTGTCTTTTAAATTTTCAGGTTACCTATTGACTGATACCTTGGGGATTAGATTACACTAGTTGGTAGTGTAAAGTAGCCTATGAAAAAACCAAACTAAAAAAATAAAGCCTAGTTTTACCTTAGATACTCACAAAAAAACATTTGTCTGTAATTCACACCACCCTTGACAGCATGGCAAAGCAATGCTCCGAAGCAATCACCGACGGCGAAAAAACTCAAGAACAATTAGATTGAGTCGTCGGATTCACAGCATTTTAGCATTGATTTACCATGCCATCAAGGGCAGGTCCCTGCGGGATGGCTGCAAGTACCTCAGGCTCAAAAATCTAAGAACAATTTGAGCTTAAGCCATCTGTGTTTCTTGCATATGAAGGATTGTCTGCTGTCCAAGATAGATAAGAAGTTGCCACTTACCTGGCATATTCCCAGCATTTGCAAGCATTTCTACTTGGTTCAATGGACGTTCCCAGTTATGGATTTTATGAGGTCTAAGGAAATTGTAGTAAGCTACCCACAGGGCTACACCGTAATATGCACCGTCATCGTTGGCGTAGCCACAAGTTACACGGTAAGAAGCCTTAAATGTGCGGTTTAAG
>JBEQBT010000054.1:0-15609 GCA_041639705.1 Clostridiaceae bacterium
AAACCATCAGTATGTTGACATTGCAACGTAAATTCTACACGCTAGTTACTCCCTTATGAGGATGTAATCAAAATAGAAACCTATATAAGTATATAATACATAGTATATTTAAGTCAATAGACTCTTCTTCTGCTTTAATTTCCCATACTACTTTTTACACCAGCAGCATTTCCATAATGGTTACATTTACAAATATCTTATGTTTTACACTACTACCTTTAAACCATCCTTAAATATTCTCTTCTTTTCTTAAATTTGTTTCTAAGGTTGCAATTTTATCCTCAATACCATCATTATATATCTTCGCTATTTGAGATGTATCATTTATAATTGCCTCTCTTGTATTGGCAATGCTCCTGCAATACAACCAACCCACATTTCCATGTTTCGTTTTATATCTTCTTTCAATTCTTTTTTTCACAAGTAAAATCATATTCCATCAATTCTGTAATTGAAGGTTCAGCCCCACATAATTTACACTTTATTGTTTTAGCAATGCTTATAACATCAAAATCTAAATCCATTGCATCAAAATACATTATTTTGTTAACCAGAAGTTCTCCCCTGCCTAGTATCAATTTAACAGTTTCAGCTGCCTGTATAAATCCCATTACTCCCGGTACAGGTCCTAATACACCTACTTCAGCACAACTTTGTATGCTGCCTGTCTCAGGTATATCTGGAAACAAGCATCTATAACAGGTTCCTACTCTTGGAAGGATGGTCATATTAAGACCGCTAAATCTCACTGCACCTGCTTCTATCATGGGTTTACCTGCAAAAAAACATGCATCATTTAAAAGGTATCTGGTTGGGAAATTATCAACCCCATCAATAATAACATCATATTCATTTATTATCTCCATAACATTATTCTTATTTAAGCCAACATTATATGTAACTATATTAATATCATTATAATTATTTTTAATAAAATCCTTAGCAGATTCTACCTTAGGCATACCTATTCTTGATGTTGAATGTAGTATCTGTCTGTTTAAATTACTTAACTCAACTGAATCATAATCCATTAACCCCATCGTACCAATACCTGCACTTGCTAATGCCAATGCTGTCGGAGAACCAAGACCACCAGTACCCACTATTAATACCTTGCAATCCTTAAGAGTTTTTGAGATATTATAGAGTTTTGAGTCATCTATATGTTTTGAAATATTCTCTTTACTTTTATAGTCTTTTTCTAATTGTTTATCCCAGAAAAATTCATTAAAATATAGGGAACTACCCTTGCTAAATTCCATTGATAAAAGATCAAAGAATAGAGGTTTTTCACATTTTGTACCTATTCCCAATATAAATTTAATTACTTCTATTGCTCCAACTGCACCTAGAATACCTGTTGAAAAAATACTGCATTCTTCTTGAAATTTTTCCTGGGGCTCATAATTACTAAAATTTTTAAAATCTGAGCACATCATTGTAAACTCATCTGAATTATCAAAAAACTGTAGGAATCCCTTCCAACTGTCATAAATGGCAAAAATTGTTGATGTTAATTTAGAAATACTTTCAATTTCAGGGTAATTCATAAGAATATCTCTAATTTTATTTTTCTGCAATAAAAATACACTTATTGAATAATTCTTCTTGAAAAGCAAAGAATTCTCATGATTCAAAGCTTTAATGTCAATTAATTCAATTGTACAATCATTATTTAAATCTCTCACATTATCGAATAGCTTTTCATATCCTTTTAAATCAATAAAGCAGCAGGAAATGTTTCCTACACCTGATGCTGCTAGATAATAGAGCAAAGATGCTGCAGCCTTAACCTCATTAGCATAAATAAATATACTTGATTCAATTATCTTTTTTTGTCCCTTGCCGCTGATTTCAGGTATAATAATATGCCTTAAATATCTATTAATTTGTTCTCTTGATAAAATCATAAGAGCCTCCATATTAAAGAGATAAATATTATTTTCTATTTATGGTTTTTTAAATAGTCTTCTATAGCATTATGTAATGCATCTGCTGCTATATTGGAACATACCAATTTTTTCTCCGGCAAACCTCCCAATGCTTCAGCAACCTCTACATTTTTGATACTCATTGCTTCATCTATGGTTTTGCCAATAGACATAACAGTAACCATGCTGCTTGCAGCAATTGCCGCACCACACCCAAAGGTCTTAAACTTTACATCAGCTAATACATTATTTTCTATTTTAATATAAATCTTAATATTGTCTCCATCTGCAGGGTTGCCTACCTGTCCAATACCATCTGCGTCAACAATTTCCCCAACATTCCTAGGGTCGGAAAAATGATCTAAAACTATATCATTGTACACAGTACACCCCCTATAGTTATTGTATACTTATACTCTCATTCTATTATTAATCACAGGTAAATATCAATAGTGAAAAGTAGTTTATTATGCTCATTTATAATTGTTCTTAAAGAATCATTGGACTTGTCCACAACATAAATAGAAAATATCATTGCCTAAAGTATTATTTTTGAAATAAGCAAAATCACAGTTAAAATATTTTCAAAGTTAAATGCGTCTTAATTATCTATATTTATATATTTTCCTGTAACTTATTTCTAGGTATCTCTACTGAGATATTCTTCAAATCACCTTCACTTGCTTCCTTAATAATTATACTATCCCCCAAATTTCATTCCTCCGTTCTAAAAAGATGCCTCTACCCCAAAATAAGGTAGAGGCATCTTTTTAACGTTCAGACCCAATAAAAAATAATGCAACGGTACCTGGGCCTGAATGTGCACCGATAACAGGTTCTAAATATTCAATTAAAAAATTCTCAACACCAAGTCTTGCGTGAATCTGCTCCTTTACATAGTTAGCATCCTCCAAGCAGTCACCATGTGATATATACACCATCTGTGACTCTGGATGAATTGCGGTTTTCTCCATCTGGTCAACAAGTGCATTTAGGGACTTTTTTCGTCCTCTAACCTTGGATACAGGAATCAAACGTCCCTCATTGTCCACATGCATTACTGGCTTAACATCAAGTAAAGTACCAACTATAGCAGTTGATTTTGAAACTCTACCACCACGCTGTAGGAAAAATAGATCGTCTACAGTAAACCAATGGCACAGATGCAATCGGTTTTCAATTACCCAATCATATACCTCTTCAATGGATTTTCCACTTTCTTTCAGCTTTGCAGCATAGGTAACCAGCAAACCCTGCCCTAGTGAAGCTGCAAGCGTATCCACACAGTAAACCTTTCTCTCTGGATATTCTTCTGCAAGTTGCTGCAAAGTAATACTTGCAGTTTGATAGGTTGCACTTAATGCAGAGGAAAATCCAAGATATAATACATCCTGACCCTGCTTTAGCAGCATATCAAACATGCTACTACAAACACCTGGTGAAATACTGGATGTGGTAACGTTTTCCTTATTCCTCATTATTGCATATAATGGAGCCAAATCATTCTTCTCTCCCTTTATGTAGCTGTTATATTCCTTATCTCCCACACGGTACATTAAAGAGAGAATCTGAATACCATATTGTTCAATAATTTCATTATTTAAATTCGCAGAAGAATCGGTTACGATTGTAAAGCTCATTTCACTCATCTCCATAAACCTCATTTAGTATAAATTATTATAAATTATTTTATAATTAGTTATAATGTTAGCATTCTAAAATATGGGTGTCAATAATATATAATTCACTTCTTTGCTATTTCCTTTGTAATAAAAGTGAACTCGTTCAGCTAAAGCTGAACATCGAGACTTCAGGTGGGGACTCTACCCCACCTGAAGCAAAAAGTGGAAACTCCACCTTGTAGAAGGTGGAGTCTTAGAAATTGATAAATTCTAAAGAAATTCTTTTATTAGAAATAGGGCTTCCTATCTTTATAATAAACCATTTTAAGATTGCACATATCTACCATTTCTTTAGCAATATCAAAATTTGCCCCTATATTCTCCTGAGTGTGTGAATCGGACCCGATAGTTACAATCCTTCCTCCTAATTCATAATATCTTTTATAAATTTGAATTAGACTACTAACCACCTTTGAGTTTCCAATTCTTCTTGTATTTATCTCTATAGCCTTTTCATTTTGAATCAATATTTTTAGTATTTCATCTATTTCATTCTCAAACTCCCTGTAGTATATTTCATTATCATCAAACCTGGCATATCTTGCAATGTAATCAATATGACCAAGACTATCAATAAAATCATGCTTCTTGATACTTTCAAGCATTGCATTTAGATATTGTGAATAAACTTCTTTTTTATCTCTTCCCTCATAAAATATGCCCTCATATATATCAATATTATCAACCACATGGACTGAACCAATTATATAGTCAAATCCATAGCTTTGGGCAAGTCTTTTATTTTCCTCAAGGCAATCCTCTCTTATTCCCATTTCAACACCAAGCAATAGCTTATCATTTCTATATTTTGAATACTTATTAAAATATTCCTCTGGATCAAATGCAAACTTGCCTTCAAAGGGATATTTCAGATCCATATGCTCTGTTATTATCATTCCTATATTTAAGCCGGATGCTCTTTTCAATGCATCCTCTATATTCATTTTCGAATCAGTTGAAAACTTTGTATGCACATGACAATCAAACATATTTTTACCTCCACATAATCTACATACATATATAATATCATTTAGTATTTAATGTTTAAATAAAAATATGCAGCTGCACCAATTCAAAATATACTTGGTTTTTCCAAACTTACTCTGTCATTCTGAACGTAGTGAAGAATCTTTCCCCAAGATGCCTATAAGATCCTTCACTACGTTCAGGATGACAGGAGGGACTTCATAGCAATGCCATGAGAGATTCAGAATGTTAATGTAATACATCAATTATAATTATCAAGTGTTAGTTTAAGTGACTCCTCATTCATATGTGCAAGCATTAAAA
Organism: Clostridiaceae bacterium; assembly: GCA_041639705.1. GTDB lineage: Bacteria > Bacillota > Clostridia > Clostridiales > Caloramatoraceae > JARDZI01. The sequence goes on from JBEQBT010000054.1 coordinate 4,904, forward strand.
CCTTTCCTGTATTTAGATCTTGAACAATAGCAGGAATTAAGCCCTTCTCATCAAATTTTATATTTTCTAATTTTAAATCCATACTAAATCCTCCTTACATTTACTTTTTTTAAATACAAATATTCCTTAAGTTCCACCATATCTATTTTCCCATAATGAAATACTGTCGCTGCAAGTGATGCATCAGCTTTGCCCTCTGTAAGCACCTTTAAAAAGTCCTCCATACTACCTGCTCCTCCTGATGCTACAACTGGTATTCCAACACTTTCAGATATAATCCTTGTAAGTGAAATATCATACCCATCCTTAACTCCATCCGTATCTATACTATTTACAACTATTTCACCTGCGCCAAGTCTTTCTCCCTCAATTGCCCACTCAATTGCTTCAAGGCTGGTTTTTATTCTTCCACCCCTTGTGTAAACCCTCCATATTCCACTATTATCTTTTTTTGCATCTATTGAAAGTACTACACATTGTCTTCCGAATTTTAATGCAGCCTCAGTTATGAGCTTGGGATTTTCAACTGCTGAGGAATTAATAGATACTTTATCAGCTCCTGCCCTTAAAACCCTTGTAAAATCTTCAATCCTTCTAATTCCTCCACCAACAGTAAGTGGTATATTTACCTCCTCCGCTGTTCTTTCTACAACATCAATAAATATATTCCTTTCATCACTTGATGCTGTTATGTCGTAAAATACAAGTTCATCTGCTCCTGATGTGCTATAAAATTTCCCCAGCTTTACTGGATCATTAACATCAATTAAGTTTTGAAACTTTTCCCCCTTAACTACTCTTCCCTTGTTTACATCAAGGCAGGGAATTATTCTTTTTGCAAGCATAATATCACCCCAGTATTTCTTCAAGTTTAATATTCCCTGTATATAATGCCTTTCCTATAATTGCACCATATATATTTAAGCTTTTTAACAGTTTTACATCAGCAGCATTACTTACTCCTCCTGATGCTATTATATTTATATCCACACTTTCCTTTAACGCTTTAAGTTCCTCAATGTTAGGTCCTTGAAGCATACCGTCCTTTGAAATATCCGTATATATTAAAGTTTTAAGTCCCAAGTTTTCAAGGACCTTAGCAAAATATATTGCTTTTATTCCGCTTATTTTTGTCCAGCCATTTAAAGCCACATAACCACCCTTTGCATCTATTGAAACTGCTATTTTTTCTCCATATTTATCTAATGCTTCCTCTAAGAAACCCTCAACTTCTACAACTGAGGTACCAAGTATTTTCTTTCATTCTTTCATTCTTTATTTCTTCAATTCTTTCTCTAACCTTATCAACATTTTCCAGAAACAATATACCTAGAACCTGGGAGATGGTACTCATGTTATATGGTGACCTTACCCTTGAAATTATGTCTATTGTATCTTTGCTGGCAATACCATATCCGATTCTTGCACCGGCTAGTGCAAACGCCTTTGAAAGTGTCCTGAGAACAATAAGTCTATTACTGCTATTTACTTTATCAATAATGGTTTGGTCTAAAAACTCGTAGTAGGCCTCATCAACAACTACAATCGAATTTGTTCCATTTAGAATATTTAAAATAACCTCTCTTTTTATTATTGTTCCTGTTGGATTATTGGGATTACAAAGGAAAATAACCTTTGCATTTTTTTATTTGCAATATTTATTATTTTCTCTTCTCTTATATTAAAATCTTCATCTGTAGGAACCTCCAAAACTTGACCACCGCCAATCTCAGTGTATAGCTTATACATGGAAAATGTCGGTACTGGTATTACAACGTAATCATCCTTGTCTACATAGGTGTGAATAATCATCTGGATAATCTCATCTGATCCGTTTCCACATATTACATTTTCTGGTTTTACTCCTGTATACTCTGCTATTTTTACTTCAAGACACTGGTTGTCAATTTCGGGATACCTATTCATATTTAAATTTTCAATTCTATATAGGAATTCCTCCTTTAGTTCATTGAATATATTAAAAGGATTTTCATTTGCATCAAGCTTGACCTCTGCAATGTCCTTTGAAGCAGTATAGGGTTTTATGGATAGAATATTTTTTCTCACTAAATTTTCCATATTTAATACCTCACCTTAATTGAATTAGCATGAGCTGTTAGGCCTTCATTTTCTGCGAACTTGATAATTTTATCCTTAACTGATAAAAGTTCATTTTTTTCATAATATATTAAACTGGACTTTTTAATAAAATCATCTACACCAAGCGGGGATGAAAATTTTGCGGTTCCGCTTGTTGGCAGTGTATGATTTGGACCTGCAAAATAATCTCCAAGTGGTTCTGGTGAATATTGACCCAAAAATATTGCACCAGCATTTTGTACCTTTGAAACATATTCAAGAGGGTTGTCCAGCATAATTTCCAAATGTTCAGGAGCTATTTCATTTACAAGATTAAAAGCAAACTCCATATTATTAACTATAAAAATAACACCCTGATTATTTATTGACTTTTCCATAATTTCAGCTCTTGAAAGAGTTTTTATTTGTTTGTCTACTTCCTTCTCAACCTCTAGTGCAAGTTCATAGGAGGTTGTTACAAGCATTGCTGCTGCCATCTCATCATGCTCTGCTTGAGATAAAAGATCAGCAGCAACAAACTTAGGATTTGCTTTTTCATCTGCTACTATACAAATCTCACTAGGACCTGCAATCATGTCTATTGCAACAGTTCCAAATACCTTTCTTTTTGCCCTTGCAACATATACATTTCCAGGTCCTACAATCTTATTTACAGGCATTACAGTTTCTGTCCCATATGCAAGTGCTGCAATAGCTTGTGCTCCTCCGACCTTATATATCTCCTTTATACCGCATACTCTTGCTGCAGCTAAAACATAAGGATTAATTTTTCCATCCTCCATAGGAGGAGTTACCATTGCAATAGATTTTACCCCTGCCACATTTGCTGGTATAGAATCCATTAAAACCGTTGAAGGATACGCAGCCTTACCTCCTGGAACGTATATGCCTACTCTTTGGATTGGAGTTATTAACTGTCCCAGCATTATTCCAGGACCCTTGTTATAGGTCCATGATTCTCGGAGTTGTTTTGAATGGTAATCCCAAATATTTGTCCTTGCCTCTTCAAGTATATTAATAAAATCGCTGCCTACCTTTTCCAATGCTTCATCAATTTCTTCAGTTTGTACCTCTATTGAATCTAATAATACTCCATCCAGCTTTTCTGTATATTCTATAAGAGCATTATCTCCACCTTTTATGACTTTAGAGATAATTTCATCAACAGCTTCATCAATTTTTATAAAAGAATCAAAGTCCCTTTTTAAAATACTTTTTGTAACCTCAATATAGTTACCTTCATCAATTTTAACAATTCTCACATTAACAACCCTCTTTTCCATCTATTAAACATTTAAGGTCCTTTATTATACTCTCTACTTTTTCAGATTTGGTTTTAAAACTCACCTTGTTTATAATAAGCCTTGCACTTATATCACAAATATCCTCAATAACTACAAGACCATTTTCCTTTAAAGTCTTACCTGACTCAACAATATCAACTATAACATCTGATAAGCCCATTAAAGGTGCAAGTTCAACTGAGCCAGTAAGCTTTATAATCTCAATTGGCTCTCCCTTTTGTTTAAAATAGTTTTTAGCTACATTTGGGTATTTTGTGGCAACCTTGAGTTTTCTGTCTGTTTTATATTCATACTCCTTGGGGGCTGCAACTGCAAATTTACATTTTCCAAAGCCAAGATCCATTATTTCGTATAGATTTGCTTCAGATTCCATAATAGTATCCTTACCAGCAACTCCTATGTCTGCTGCTCCTTTTTCAACATATATTGGAACGTCTCCAGCTTTAACAAATACAACCCTTACCATATTCTTTTTGCTTGTAAATATTAATTTTCTGCTGTTTGGATGATAATCCTCAAATGTTATTCCTATTCTTTCAAAAAGTTCAAATGTCTTCTCTGCAAGTCTACCCTTTGTTAAAGCTATATTAATATATTCCATTCAACAACCCCCTAGTGAATCGGTATGACAACCTCTTTATCCTCTATCTTTTTTAAAAATTGAGCAGGTTTCATCTTGTAATTTTCATTATTTCCTATACTTGTAACTGAAACCATATCATCAGCTACTTTAACGATTTCTTTTACATTTCTATACTCAGCATTTTTAATGTGAGTTACAATATCCCTTGTTGAATCACATTCAACTATAAAACCCTTCTCTCTTAGCTCAGATGCAAGTCCTAAAGCATCACATCTATGGTCAGCGCTGTAAAGTACTAAATAGTCAGTATAACTTACAGTTTCATCACTTATTTTATTCATCTCAATTACCTCCATTAATTCATCAATATTTAGTCCAAATCCAGTTGCTGGCATAAAATATCCATACTGCTGTGTAAGATTATCATATCGTCCTCCGCTTAAAACTGCCTTGCCATAATTACTTACATAGCCTTTAAATAAAATTCCAGTGTAATAATGAATGTGATTTACAAGTCCTAAATCTACAGATATGTACTTTTCATACTGTTTGCTGGTTGTATCCTCTACTCCCTCAGGAATAAAATTTCTAATATTAAGCACTAAAATCCCCCTTATCTCTGCATTATTTTAATGATTTATCGTGCTATCACGTTACCATACTAAACTATATATCATTTTAATTTTTTTTTCATTAATGTCAATACTTTTTTAAAGTGAACTCGTTCAGCTAAAGCTGAACATCGAGACTTCAGGTGAGGACTCTACCCCACCTGAAGCAAAAAGTGGAAACTCCACCTTATAGAAGGTGGAGTCTTAGAAATTGATAAAATAAAAACCATAGGAGAATTAGGTTTTACCTAATTCTTCCATGGTTTTTTTATTTTCTGATTAAATATCTAGAAAGTAATAAAGATATATAATTATAAACTACTCATTTAACATTGTTATGATAGTCACTCTAGCAGCCGTGTCATCCTGAGAGTAGCGAAGGATCTTACATTTATATTCTTCATTGCGCTCAGAATGACAGGGACACTACCATTTATAAATCATATTTATAGCATGCAACAGCTTCTACTTGCTTGAAGCCTTCCTGAATATATAGTGCTTTTGCTCTCTCGTTCTCTGCATTTACGCAAAGTATTGTTCTTTCATAGGATTTTTCCTTTGCAAATCGAAGGGAAGCTCTTAATAAACTTCTTCCTAAACCTTTTCCCTGGTATTCAGGTATTAATGCAAGCGGTCCTATATTCATTATAGGTGAATCCTCATATTCATCCTTTGCTCCTCTGACAACTCCTACAGGCCAATCCCCATGATATAATATCATTGAACCACCCTCTATATTTTCCTCACTAGTAATCATCTTAGCTACTATTTCTGGTGTTATAGGTGTTTCACTTCCCCTAAGCTTTGCAAATCCGGCATTTCTAACCTCACACCAAATTGCTTCATCCATTCCTGCTCTTAATGGTTTAATAACATAACCCTCAGTTAAACTGAAATCAGGCACTTCTAAATCCTCTCTTACCAGCAGATAGGAGTATCTATCTACAGTAAATTTCGATTCTTCTACAAACTCCATCAATTTTTTGTTTACTACTGGCACATAAACAAAAAGCTTTTCTAAGCCTTTTGTATGCTTTAAAATAGCTTGCAGCAGCATATTGTAACACATAATATCTTCAATTTCTGAATAAAATATTCTAAAGCGTGCTTTTTTTCCTTTTCTATTATAATCATCAATTATCAGGGAAGCTGTTGCTATTAATTGATTCTGCACATCAGTAATTATGTAAGTTGGATTTTCATCATTAGGTTCAAAATTTTTTAAATCCTCATCATACATGAAAGAATCATCAAGCTCCAGTCTATGTCTCCTGCAGTACTCTACAAAATCTTCAATTCTCTCACTTTTTAAAGCTACTACTTTCATTCACTTTCCCCATCCTTTATTAAAATAATTTTCTACAGTCCATAAGACTTACCCATACAACCTCTAACGGTACTTTTTAGATAATTATATCATAAACTTAATTTTGAGAATTAATAATATAACAATTCTACATTTATGTATTTTTTTAGCTGTATAAATTCTAGTATTTTTTTCCAATACTTGTTAATACTTATTAACCTAGGATCCTTTAATCTTCATAAAGCAACATATCAATTTTATAAATTTTAAACTATAATAAAAGTTTAGTTTTTAACATATATGTATATAAAAGTAATTAACCTTTTATTTTGACGAATTAAATAAACTCTACATAATATTGTAGGCAGATATTAGGAGGTGATTTATGACTATAAAGAGAGAAAGAATTAAAGTGTATGAAATGACTTGTACTTCTTGTGAAAGCCGTGTTGAAAGAAACATTAGAAGATTAGCGGGAGTTTCCTATGCTAAAGCTAATTATAGTGGACAATTTACTGATGTTGAATATAATGATGAATTATGTGATCTAGGAAAGATAAAAGCTGCTATAAAAAGCGCAGGATATAATACACAAGGCTCCAAGGATTATAAATTTATGGGAATCCTTATTATAGTTGCAGCTATTGTGCTTCTTGGGTTAAAAACTAGCGGTTTTGATATGGAAGCAAAATTAAATAATGCCTCCTATGTTGTTCTTTTTGTTGTGGGAGTTCTAACATCAATCCACTGTGTAGGCATGTGCGGTGGAATTATGCTTTCTCAAAGCTTAGCAAAGTCAAGTAACAATAAATTTGAAGCAATTAAACCTGCATTATTATATAATTTTGGAAGAGTTATATCTTATACTATTCTCGGTGGTATAATTGGCACTCTTGGCTCATTATTCTCTCTCTCAATTACCTTGAAAGCATTTATACAAATATTTGCAGGTGCATTTATGATAATGATGGGCTTTAACATGGCAGGATTCAAAGCATTCAGAAAGTTCCATATTAAATTACCTAATGCTGTATGTAAAGAAAAAAACAAGTCAGGCTCATCTTTTGTGGTTGGTTTACTAAATGGTCTTATGCCCTGTGGTCCACTTCAAACTATGCAGCTATTCGCTCTAGGAACAGGAAGTGCTGCAAAGGGTGCCTTATCAATGCTTATATTTTCTTTAGGAACAGTACCTTTAATGCTGACCTTTGGTGCATTATCTGGACTTTTAAGAAAAGGGTATACTAAAAAAATACTTAAATTTAGTGGGGTGCTTATTATAATTCTCGGCTTAATCATGGGTAATAGGGGGTTTGCACTTGCTGGTATAAACATCAATCCATTAAAAGCACTTGGTAGTGACAACGAAGGCTTATTGGAAAGAAACCCAGGTGGCTCACCTAATGCAAATGTTTCGAAAGCTACTTTACAGGATGGTGTTCAGGTAATTACTATGACTGCTGATAATAATGGTTATACACCTAATGCTTTTTATGTTCAAAAAGGAATACCTGTCAAGTGGATTGTTAATGGGAAAGAAATGAATTCTTGTAATAATGCAATTGTTGTAAAAGAATTAAATTTTGAATGGAAACTAAAAAAAGGAGAAAATACAAAAAAATTTACTCCTGGTAATAAGGATATTAACTTTAGCTGCTGGATGGGAATGATAAGAGGAGTAATAAAGGTTGTAGATAATCTTGACTCTGTAGATACATCAAAGACTGATCCATCCTTACCTCCGGCAAGCACAGGTCCTAACTGCTGTGCAGTTCCAATTGATGATGGTTCCAATTCATCAAGTCAGCCTAGTATTTATGGAGATGATATAAGCCAGGTTCCAACTGATAAATTAATTAATAAAGCTATTATGACTGGTAAATATCAAAGTGCAAAGTTTAAAGGTATTGGTTATGAATTGCAGCCATTAATAGTTGTTACAGGCAGCAGTACAAAAACCAAGCTGACATTTGACTTAAATGCTTTTGACAATGCAGAAGGCGAATATATTATTAAAGATGCTGATACAGGAGAACAAGTTGCCTCTTTCACAGCGAAAAAAGGTATAAATGAAATAGAATTCAACTCTAAAAAGGCAGGCGGCTATGGAATAGTTTGTGGCAACAATATTCTCGGGATAATTGAAGTTGTTGAAAATTTAGGAACTGCAAATTTAGAAGAAATTCGAGCCAAATACCTTCCTTAAAAATCAATTATAAAGAGACTGCCTCAAATTAACAAGAGACAGCCTCTACTCTATAATTATCTATAAGGTGAATTAAGTAGTTTGTAAAATCTACTCCTCGACCTTTTCGAATCTGTTAACAAACTTACCATTAACTTCAACCTTTTCAGCAAACATTGCCAAAGGTCTTACCCAAATGCCTCTTTCTCCATAAAGAGCCTGATAAACGACTAGCTCCTCTAGTGTTTCAGAATGCTTTGCTAAGTGCAAAACAAGGTATTCATTTCCTTTAAAGTGTCTGTACTTTTTACCTATTTTTATATTTTGATGAAACTCTGTATTTGTCATGATTTCTATCTCCTTATTTCTAATTCTATTTATAACTATTTTACACACATAACAATGAAAACATAAGCAAACTCGTCCAGCTAAAGTTGGACATTGAAGCTTTGGTGGGGGACTCTCCCCCAAGCAAAGTAGGCAATGGTACTCCCACGTATAGAAGTTGGAGTCTTGAAAGTGAATAAATTAATTCTTATTTGATTATATCACTTTGATTTTATCAAAAGTAGTCTTATATATAATAGACCGTTTTCAATAGCTTAAATGACTGTTTTTATATTTTTTAGATTTGCAAAACACTGAATTAATTGTATATTAAGAATATAGTGTTTTTATTACTTTCGATAATTTGAATTTGTAGTATTTTAGATTTCTTATAGAGAATAATGATAGAAGATAATATGTTGAAAAAATGGTTTAAATGAGGAGTTGTTAATTTGGGTAATTATTTATTATTAATAGACGGTTCATCACTGCTTTCCTCCAGTTTCTTTGGTAATCTTCCAAAGGAATATAAATTTGCTAAAACCGATGAGGAAAAGGACAAGTACCTTGATAAAATACGCCATTCACCTGATGGCAGGTTTACTAATGGTGTATTTACAATGATGGTATCAATACTCAATGTATTAAAAAAACAAAGACCTACCCACCTAGCTGTAGCCTGGGATCTTACAAAAGAATTTACTTTTAGAAAAAAAATGTTTCCTGAGTATAAAGGTCATAGAAAAAATTTAAGACCCGAACTTGGAAACCAATTCTCATTAGCCCAAGAGGTCTTAAAGAAAATGGGTATCCCTGAGTTTGTCTTCGAAGAATACGAAGCAGATGATATAATTGGCACCTTAGCAAGAAAGTTTGAAGATGATATGAGAGTTAACATCTGGACCAAAGATCAGGACAGCCTGCAGCTTATTGATGAAAATGTGAGAGTATGGCTTATTACTTCAAAGTGCTCTGATATGTATTCAGATCTTGGTCTAAATGCAAAACAGCTCAATATTCCTATTGGAACATTTGAATATACTCCAGTTTATGTTGAGCAATTTTATGGTGTTTCTCCTATTCAGATTATAGATAGAAAAGCAATTGAAGGTGATCCATCAGATAATATCCCAGGAATTAATGGAGTAGGTGAAAAATCTGTAGTTCCACTACTTCAAGAATTTCAAACTGTAGAAGGCATTTATGATTTTATTGAAAACTCTTCTGAGAGGGATATTAAAGAAATTTTCAAAACTCTTGGAATATCCCGTTCACCCTTATCCAAACTTGTTGAGGAATCAGACGTAAGATTAGTAGGAAAAAAAGCAGCTTTACTTTGCAAGCAACTTGCTACAATAAAATGTGATATTGAAGAACTTAGTAATATAACTATAGACTCATTAAAGCTCAATATTAATGAGGAGGGTATGAGAAATATTTTCACACAATTAGGGTTTACCAGCTTGATATAATTTAAGGGGCTGTCTCAAAATTACAAAAATCATAATTTGTGCTTGTCATCCTGAGCGTAGGGTCGGATCTTCCCTATGGTACGTATAAGATACTTCACTGCGTTCAGGATGACATTGACACTTGCAGTGACTTTCATAGCAATGACAATGTAAGTTATCAATCACAAGTTTATGAAAAAAGTATTTTAAGACAGCCCTTTATGATGATGTTTTTAAATTTAAAAATAATGATTGTATATTTTACTCAATACATCCTATAACTTCCTTAGCTTTCTCTAGCTCACTTTTTTCTACTAAGATTTGCTCCATTATATGTGAATTTCGAATTTCAAATATAACCATTTTGCATAATAACAAATTACACAACCTTTATACTTTATGTCATGAAGATATATAAGGACAGAAACTAAGATAACATTTTATTTTTATTTATAGCTTCTTTTAGTGTGTGCCAGGCAATCACTGCGCATTTTACCCTGGCTGGCATATTGGAAATATTCTTTAAAGAAATTGCATCTTCTAATTTTTCCAATTCCGTATCGTCTATCTTTTCTCTTTTAATCATCCCAATAAAGGTCTCAACTAGGTATAGTGCTTCTTCTTTCGTTTTTCCAGTTATTAGATCAATCATCATTGAAGTGGAAGCCTGTGATATAGCACAGCCTACACCTGTAAAAGCAGCTTCTTCTATAATATCTCCATTATATTTCAGTTCTAAAACTATGTCATCCCCGCAGCTTGGATTATGGCCTCTTTCACTGGAATCTGGATTATCTAACTTTCTTTTGTTAGTTGAGTTTTGGCTGTGCTCCATTATA
>JBEQBT010000055.1:0-15476 GCA_041639705.1 Clostridiaceae bacterium
TGAGAAAAGAATATTATGTATAGACCTTTTATATCCCCATTGGTTTTATGGACTTGTTAAAAACCTGTTTCAAAACAACAAACCTATTAAATCCTCTGAAATCGAAAGAATGGCGAAACTAGAGGAGTCGAAGGTTTCACTGTTAAAAAGCTTGATATAAAGAGGTGAGAGACTTGAAAATAGCATTAATTTGTACAGAAAAACTGCCTGTGCCATGTATTGCCGGAGGGGCTATTCAACAGTATATAGATGGTATATTGCCCTATTTATCTTCAAAGCATAATATAACTGTATTCTCAATAGAATATCAAGGCTTATTGCCCCATGAAGTAATTGGTAATGTAGAATATATAAGAGTTCCTGGAAAAACTGCTGTAGAATATATAACTAATATAAAAAAAGTTATTACAAATGATTTTGACCTAATCCATGTATTTAACCGTCCCCTATGGGTAAATAGTCTAAGTGAAATATTACCATATACGAAAATCAGTTTAAGCCTTCATAATGAAATGTTTCACCCTGAAAAAATATCAAATATTAAGGCCAATTATTGTATAAATAGAGTTGAATTTATAAATACAGTAAGCAAGTTTATCGCAGAGGGTGTTAAAAACCTCTATCCTATTGCAGCTAATAAATTAAAGGTTGTTTATTCTGCTGCTGATATAGACAAATATAAGCCTAAATGGTCTGATGAGGGAAGGATGAATAAAGAAGTATTAAAAAAGAAGTACAATTTAGAAAATTATAAAATCATTCTTAACGTAAGCAGATTAAGTGAAAAAAAAGGAAATCACATTATTATGAATGCAGCAAAGACACTCATGAACTATCGCAGGGATGTTGCACTAATTATAGTTGGCAGCAAGTGGTACGGTTCCAATAAAGAGGATGATTATACAAAATCCCTGCAGCAGCTCTCAAGAACCTTAACTGGACCAATTGTGTTTACGGGCTTTCTACCCCCCTCTGAAATTTCAAAATACTATAACATGGGGGATGTTTTTACATGCTGTTCCCAATGGAATGAACCTCTTGCAAGAGTTCATTACGAGGCTATGGCAGCAGGGCTTCCAATAATAACTACAAACAGAGGAGGAAATAGAGAGGTTGTTTCAGGTTTAAATAATGGCGTAGTAATTGACGATTACAATAACCCTAATGCTTTTGCCAATTCTATTGACTATTTATTGAATAATCCGGAAATTGCTACAGCAATGGGAAAGGAAGGTAGATTTCTTACCGAAGAGAGATTTAATTGGAAAAGGGTCTCCGAGGATTTATTAATGAGTTTTTCTGATGTTAAATAATGTTGTTTTGCTTTATACCCTATTAACCTCATAAGAAAGAAAGGCAGGCATACAAACTTTGTAAAGGAGAAATTATTATGAATATAGCAGTTATAGGTACAGGATATGTAGGTCTTGTAACGGGAGTATGCCTATCATGGCTTGGATTTAATGTGATGTGCATGGATATAGATAAAGAAAAGATTAATAAGCTTAATAATGGTATTGTTCCTATATATGAGCCTGGATTAGAAGAAATACTAAAGGAATGTATTAAATCTAAAAGGCTCTATTTCACTGCTGATATGAAAAAGGCTGTAGACTTTGGAGAAGCTATATTCATTGCAGTTGGAACACCATCAGATGAAAATGATTCTGCAGATTTAAAGTATGTATTTCAATCAGCAGCAGAAATAACCAAGTGCATGGATGAGTATAAAGTAATAATAAATAAAAGTACTGTGCCTGTAGGCACAGGAAGCCTGGTTAAAAACAAGGTTAAAGAAATTCTTCAAGGGCTTGAGAAAAGGATTGATTTTGATATTGTGTCAAATCCTGAATTTTTGCGAGAAGGTTCCGCAATAAAGGATTTCATAAAACCAGATCGAATAGTAATTGGAGTAGAAACTCAAAGGGCAGAGTCATTGATGAAAAGGATATATGCTAAACAAATACTTTTAGACATTCCTGTAATAGTCACGAATATAGAAACAGCAGAAATGATTAAGTACGCATCCAATGCTTTTCTTGCTACAAAAATAAGCTATATAAACGAAATTGCAAATATTTGTGATTTATGTAATGCAGATATTAGCACCGTTGCAAAAGCAATGGGATTAGATCAAAGAATCAACCCAAGTTTTCTAAGGCCTGGTCCAGGGTATGGAGGAAGCTGTTTTCCCAAGGATACAAAAGCACTTATAGGCTTTGGAAAAAGCATAGGATATACACCTAAGATAATAGAGGAAGTAGTTGATGTTAACAATAACCAAAGAGTTCTGATGTATGAAAAAATTAAAGACGCTCTGGGAGATTTAAAGGGTAAAGTTATAACAATACTAGGAATTGCATTTAAACCAGGTACAGATGATATTCGTGAGACTCCATCAATTCCAATTATCAAACTACTTTTAGAGGACGGTGCAATTGTAAAGGTATTTGATCCTATTGCTATGGATAATACAAGGCTTCAGTTTCCTGAACTTGATGTAGTTTACTGTGATGATTTATATTCTGCTTGTACTGATAGTTATTGTGTTGTATTAGTTACTGAATGGAGAGAATTTCAAGAAATAGATTTTATAAAACTAAAATTCATTATGAAAATGCCAATATTTATTGACCTGCGAAACGTATATGACCCCAAATATGTAAAGAGTTTTGGATTTTATTATAGAGGGGTTGGGAAAAAATGAATGCCATATTAGTCACTGGTGGTGCTGGTTTTATTGGTTCGAGCCTATGTGAGAAGCTGCTACAGCAAAATTATAATGTAATAAACATGGATAACTTCAACAATTACTATGATCCTATAATTAAAAGATGCAATATTGAAAATGCCTCATGCAATTCCAATTATACTCTCATAGAAGGAAACATTCTGGATACTGAGCTTTTGGATAGTATATTTAAAAGCTTTAATATAGATAAGGTTATTCATCTTGCTGCTATTGCAGGAGTCAGAAATTCAATTGAGAACCCCCTTGAATATGTAGATGTTGATATAAAGGGGACTGTAAACCTACTTCAAATGTGTAAAAAATATAAAATTAGCAAATTCGTATTTGCTTCTTCCTCATCAGTATACGGAGTTAATAAAATTCCATTTAATGAAGAGGATCATTTAAGTCTTCAATTATCCCCATATGCAGCATCAAAATACTGTGGTGAAATGTTTTGTAAAACCTATAACCTACTATATGGAATACCAATTGTTTGCTTAAGGTTTTTTACCGTATATGGTCCAAGGCAGAGGCCTGATATGGCAATACACAAATTTACAAAGCTTATTGATGAAGACAATGAAATACTAATCTATGGGAACGGGGATAGCTCAAGGGATTACACTTATATTGATGACATAGTCGATGGCATTATTGCATCAATGAATCTAGACTGCGATTTTGAAATATTTAATTTGGGCAGCTCCGAGTCTGTAAAAATTCTTTATTTAATTGCTTTAATAGAGAAAGGAATTAATAAAAAAGCAAAAGTCAAATTTATTAATACCCAGGCTGGTGACGCATTATACACCTTTGCTGATATTGAAAAAGCTAAGGAAGCTTTAGGATACAGCCCAAAAGTATGTATAGGGGATGGTATTGATAAATTCATTGCCTGGTACAAAAGCAATAAATTAGTTATCAATGGATCCTAATACAGTATTAATCCATTGTACAATATTTACTATACCATAGACAGCAAGTCATTGATCTCGTTTTGCTAGCTATGGTATAGTTTTTTAAATTGCTGTTTTTCAGCTATTAATAGTCATACTTTTTAACCATGTAAGTCTTTCTGCCAAACCTAATTTTTCATTTTGATTCATATTTATTCCATGGTTCAAAGGACCTTTCCAGTATACTTTATTGTTTTATTCACTATAGTATTGTATCATTTTACATGGGACATAAATATGTAAATCCTATAGTATAATGTTTCAGGAGGTTCATTCATTTGAAAATTAAAATAATAAAGCTGCTTAAAAAAGGTGGAAATGAATTTATATCAGGACAGGAAATAAGCAAAAGGCTTGGTGTTTCTAGAACTGCCATATGGAAATATATGAATCAAATTAGGGAAGATGGATATGAAATTGAGTCTATATCAAATAGAGGTTATAGGCTTGTTTCTTCACCGGATGTTTTAACCTTTGAAGAAATTGAACCCTACTTAAATACAAAGTTTATTGGAAGAAATATTATTCACTTCAATTCAATAGAATCAACAAACAGCATTGCAAAAAAGCTTGGTGATTCTGATGAAGCAAATGGAAGTGTTGTTATATCTGAGGAGCAGACCAATGGAAGGGGCAGACTGGGCAGAAGCTGGGTGTCTCCAAGTCATAAGGGAATATGGATGTCGATTATCTTAAAACCAAACTTAAGTCCTGTTGATGCTGTTAACTTAACTCAAACAGCTGCAGCTGCAGTTGTTAAAGCATCTGAGGAGATTGGAATAGAAACTTTAGTTAAATGGCCAAATGATATTGTAATAAATAATAAGAAGGTATGCGGCATACTGACGGAAATGAATGCAGAATTAACTAGAATCAACTATGTTGTTGTAGGCATAGGAATAAACGTAAATGTTGATGAATCTGAGTTTTCAGAGGATATAAGGGAAATCGCAACCTCTTTAAAAATACAAATGAATGCTCCAGTTAATCGTCAAGAGCTAACAGCCCGAATTTTAAATAATTTTGAAGAATTATACACAAAGTTCACAGATGGGAATGATATTGAAACCTCTATTAAAATTTGCAGAGATAATTCTGCAGTAATTGGAAAGGATGTTTTGATTATAACCAGAGAAAAAAGTGTTGAAGCCCATGTTCTTGATATTGATAATATGGGAAGGCTGGTTGTTGAATATTCTGACGGAAGTCAGGAGCATATAATATCCGGAGAGGTTTCAATAAGAGGAAAGGTAAAGTATATATAGAGGTAAAGCTAACATTTTTACTAACTTTACTTATAAAATAGATAGATTTTAAAATTCCCTACTACTTAGTAGTCAGGATTTCACTCTTGCCACCTAGCGGAAATATCTCTAGCATGAATTATCCTTGATCCAAGAACAGCAACTATTATACATTTTATAAGATCTCCTGGAATAAATACAAAAAATCCTATTTTTAAAGCAGTAATTAATGTTATGTCTTTCCCCATTACAGTCCTCACGATTAAATAAAGATATGGAACACCTATAGCATAAATAACTGCTATTCCAGCTATTGATGCAATAAACAATCTTACAAATCCAACTCTTTTACCCCTTTCAGCTATCTTCCCTATTACATAGGCACCAATAATAAAGCCAACTAAATAACCAAAGCTTGGCTTAAATATGGCTTCAAAGCCTCCAGTACCTCCTGCAAAAACAGGCATACCAAAAAGTCCAATTACTATATAAATTATTTGTGACAGGGCTCCTAATCTTCCACCAAGCATTACCCCTGATAATGCTGTAAATAGGAACTGCAAAGTAATAGGAACCGTTCCTAATGGTATCTGAATAAATGCCCCAACAGCTGTAAGAGCTGCAAATAAACCAACTAGTATAACTTGTTTAGTATTTACTATCATTAATAGTTCCCCCTGTATGAAAAAATATAATCCTAAGAAAATTACACTACTATTATTACCAATATCTATGGTTTAGTTTACATTCTCTTTTTATAATTGTCAACCTAAACTATGTATCGTGTTTACAATTATATTAACTATAAATCCGTTGTATGGTATTATTTAAAACAAAAAGGACTATAAAAATATAGCCCCCTAGATAACCTTCTAATTTCTATTCTATAAGTGGTATTTATGGCTTTGAATCATATAACTCTTGTATCCCACATCAATACCCTATTCTTTCCTGCATCCTTAGCAAGTCCATTAGCCTTTTCTGCTTTATCAATTAGTTCAGTAATACAGCTACCATCTTTAGGATAACATGAAATATCAAAAATAAGTATTGCTCCATTTTCATCAAATATTTCTTCAAAATCAGACTCTATAAATCTAAAAAAATTAGGCAGACATGTTAGCGGATCAATATAAATGTTGTTATACAGATTCCTAATTTCCATCTCCATACCCCTTACAAAACAGATCATACTATTTTTTATACAAAGCGTTCCTATTCTCCAACCAGTTTCTCTCCAAATTTCCTTCCAAACTCAATACACTCCTCCAGTTCCTTTTCATCGGGCATATATTTAACCCTTATAGGTTCTTGAATTACTTTAACCTTTGCCTTTGCTAAATGATCTTCCAGTATTTTAATTGATTCTCCACTCCAACCATAGCTTCCAAATGCTGCACCAACTTTATCCGTAAACTTTAGTCCCACAAGGTCCTCTAATAGAGGAGTCAGGGAGGATAGTATCCCGTTATTAACAGTGGATGAACCTAGTAAAATACCCTTTGATTTAAAAATCTCTGTAAGTACATCGTTTTTGTCAGCAGTAGATATTTCAAATATCTTATATGGTATACCTGCCTCACCTATACCCTTTCCAATGAATTCAGCCATTTTATGAGTAGCACCCCACATGGAGTTATATATAACTACCACACTCTTTTCTTGAATTCCAGTAGCCCATTCATAATATTTTTCAACAATTCTCATAGGATCTTTTCTCCATATAACACCATGACTTGGAGCTATAATGTCTATAGGTAGGTTAAGCCCCTTAAGCTGATCTATCTTTTGTTTAACAGACCTGCTAAAGGGAGTTAATATGTTTGCATAATACTTAAGAGCTTCCTGGAATACTTCAACTTCATCTACCTGATCATTAAATATTTTTGATGATGCAAAGTGCTGTCCAAATGCATCATTTGAAAATAATATGTTTTTACCAGTTAGATATGTAAACATAGTATCTGGCCAATGAAGCATGGGAGCCTCAATAAACATCAATTCATTTTTTCCAATACTGATTCTATCTCCTGTAGCTACAACATTTAAATTCCAATCCTTATGATAATGCCGACCTAATGTTTCCTCCCCCTTTTTAGAAACAAATATTGGCGTGTTAGGTATATATTCCATAATTACAGGCAGGGCTCCTGAATGATCTGGTTCAGAGTGGTTTGCGACTATATAATCGATTTTATTTATGTCAACTACTTCCCTTAGGTTTTCTAGAAATCTTTCTGTGAGAGGCTGCCAAACTGTATCGATAAGAACAGTTTTTTCATCCTTTACAAGATACGCGTTATATGTGCTTCCCCTATGGGTCGAGAGCTCATAGCCATGAAAATATCTTACTCTCCAGTCTGTTGCTCCTACCCAATATACCCCTTCCTTTAACTCCTTCATATAATTTTCTCCTTCCTTTATCCATAAAATTATCGAGAACGTTTAATTTCATCTATTTTAATATTTACTTTGGTCAATAATAATATGTAGAATAAGTAATACCCCTCAAATCTTTTTTTTAAAGACCTGAGGGGTATTGCTGCAAAATAATCTGAATCGAAAATGCCATTACTTGTCTGTTTATATTTTAACTTACGCTTGTATAGTTACTAATGTAATGAGTATGCTGATTTGCAACTTCTGTTATCCCATTTATAAGATGTGTATGACCTCCACCTGAATTAGGAATATCAATCCCCGTTGTAATTCTATAAAAATGTGTATGTCCATCATCATATGTGGTTATTCCTTCAATATAGTGTGTATGAGCCACTCCAGTTGGTGCATAGGAGGTTTCTCCCTCATAGCCATGAATATGTCCATTTTCAACAGATGTTGCTCCTGAGTAATAATGGCTGTGATATGGCATATTAATCAACTCCTTTATAGATTCCTGCACTATAAATTATGTTAACAGCTGTTAAAGCGTTACATATTTTAAGTTATAATCATTTAAAAAGAAGTTGATATTAATTGGTATTCTATCTTCTTATCCTTCAAAATATCTATCCTAAATCATTTTTCTTGATTTACTTATTTATTTTAAAAAACTGACACTAGCTTTTCCTGTACATATTCTAAAATCCTCTTGTGCAGCTTTATTGGAACATATCTTTGTTAAAATCAGTAATGATGTTCTTGTTAATATATACTGCCTTTCCTTCAACTACAGTGGTTACAATATTATAATCATCATCTACCACACTAAAACTCGCAATTTTCCCTTCTTTAATGCTTCCAAGTTTATTATCCAGCCCAAGTATTTTTGCCGGCATTAGAGATGCAGAATGTACACCATCTAATGGATTAACATTTGTAAATTTCATTAGGTTTTTTACTCCATCTATAAGTCTTAATGTGCTTCCTGCAAGAGCTCCATTGCTAATCCTGCAAATCGAATCCTTTACAATAACCTTAAGCTCTCCTAGCATATACTCACCATCAGACAGTCCACCTGCCATCATGCAATCAGTAATTAAACATATTCTATCTGAACCCTTACACCTTAATATCATTTTAATAATATCAGGATGAACATGTATCCCATCAGCAATGAGCTCAGTATAAACCTCATCATAAATCATGAATGCTCCCGCTGCTCCAGGTTCCCTGTGATGTATACCCCTCATTCCATTGAAAACATGAACTGCAATATTAGCACCAGCATCCACAGCTTTTTTAATATCTTCTGACAGCGCATCTGTGTGTCCCATGGATACATTAATGTTGTTAGCTCTTAAAAGCCTAATAGCCTCTATAGCTCCTTCAATTTCAGGAGCTAGTGTAAGTATCCTTATTGAATTTTCTGATGCGTTAATTAATTCTTCAAGCTCATCAATGGAAATTTTTCTTATAAATTCCTGTGGATGAGCTCCCCTATGCTTTTCACATATGTAAGGTCCTTCTATATATGTACCTAATATGGCTGCCCCTTCAACTCCCCTTGAAATCGTATCCTTAACATTTATAACTGCATCTATTATTTTATTCCATTTAGATGTTACTGTAGTAGGTAAAAATGCAGTTACTCCGTTCCCAGGAAGATGCTTTGACATTTGGTTTAACGAATCATAGGTTGCGTCCATTGTATCGAATCCATTTACTCCATGTATATGCATATCTATTAAACCAGGAATTATTCTATAGTTTTCAAAATTAATAGTTTTGCAATCAACCTTATCCCTACATATTCCTTCAATAAAATTGTCGTTTACAACTAAATATGCACCTTTAATGATTTCCATTTCAGTAAATATTTCATTAGCATAAATAGCATATCTCACATTATCATCTCCATTTATAGCTGATTCTCCCTCTTTTATGATAATAGTATTATATCCTTCGTACCATGTCAAACCCTTTTGCTAACTAAACATCCAGTTACATATTATTAATATTAACTTAATATATTATATATTGAAAATTAATAATATATAATATAACATATATACAATATATATATTATATTTAATGGAGGGATATCATGAATGTTTCTGATTTTAAAAATATAATGTGGGATTATACAAGAAAAATTTCAGAAAGCATGAACAATGCATTTTGTCCTGTATGTGTACAATATGAACTAACAATGCTGCAAGTAAGGATTCTTGTGGAATTATATAGATATGGATCTCATACTGTAGGCAGCCTAGCAGATAGTACAAGCATTGCAGGGGCAAATGTCTCTGCTATGTGTAAAAAACTTGAAGGTAGGGGATTATTAGAGCGTCTCAGAAATCATGATGATGAGAGAGTTGTAAAAATAGCTCTAACCCAGATGGGTCGAGGAATTGTATTAGAAATAGATACATCACTAAACGAAAAATTTCTACAGCAAATGGAAGGTGAATCAGAAGAAACCTTTGATGATATCATATTAGGGCTAGAAAAATTGGACACTTTGTTACAAAGAATTAGCAAAGCATAGATATAAAAATCACTATTATTTAGGAGGAAACTTTAATGAAAGAACAAAAGAATCAAAAGAAACCACTTATCTTTTATTATATGATTATGACGATTATTTTAATGGTTTTAAATGCTTATGTTTTTCCATCTATGTTAAATGATAAGATTACAAAGGTAGGCTATGGAACATTTTTAAATCAGATCGAAAATGGGAAAGTTAAAAGTGTGGAAATACAGGATAATCAAATAGGCTTTACTGCCATTGATGATAAAGGAAAAGAGAACATTTTTGTAACAGGAAGGGTGGACGATCCTGAGCTAGTAAATCGACTTTATGCTTCAAAAATTGAGTTTTCCAAGGTTATACCAAAGCAAATTTCACCTATATTAAATTTTATAATATCTTGGATTCTCCCAATAGGTATTTTTATGTTAATTGGTCAGATGCTTACATCCTCACTGCAAAAGAGAATGGGTGGAAACGCAATGTCATTTGGAAAAAGTAATGCTAAGGTTTATGTGGAAGCACAAACCGGAAAAACCTTTGAAGATGTTGCTGGTCAAGATGAAGCTAAGGAAGCACTATCAGAAATTGTAGATTTTCTTCACAATCCAGGTAAATATAAGGAAATTGGTGCCATTATGCCAAAGGGTGCTCTACTTGTAGGACCTCCTGGTACTGGTAAAACTCTTCTTGCAAAAGCTGTAGCAGGGGAATCAAAGGTACCCTTCTTTTCAATATCAGGTTCTGAATTTGTTGAGATGTTTGTAGGTATGGGGGCAGCAAGGGTACGTGATCTTTTCAAACAAGCACAGGAAAAGGCTCCTTGTATTGTATTTATCGATGAAATTGATACAATCGGAAAGAAACGTGATACCGGAGGTTTCGGGGGGAATGATGAGAGGGAGCAGACATTAAATCAGCTTTTGGCTGAAATGGATGGATTTAGTGGAGAAAAGGGTGTTGTAATTCTTGCAGCAACCAATAGACCTGAATCTCTTGATAAGGCATTACTTCGCCCTGGAAGGTTTGACCGTCGTATACCTGTAGAGCTGCCCGATTTAGCAGGTAGAGAAGCAATTTTAAAGGTTCACTCTAAAATTATAAAGTTAGATAGAGATGTTGACTTCAATGCAATAGCTAGAGCAAGTGCTGGAGCATCAGGTGCTGATCTTGCCAATATTATAAATGAAGGTGCTCTTCGAGCAGTAAAGTTTGGTAGAAATATTGTGAACCAAAATGATTTAGAGGAGTCAGTAGAAGTTGTAATTGCTGGCTATCAAAGAAAGGGTGCTGTAATTTCCTCAAAGGAAAAGCAGATTATTGCATATCATGAAATTGGTCATGCAATTGTTGCTGCAAAACAAACTGAATCTGCACCTGTCCACAAAATTACAATAATTCCTCGTACCTCAGGAGCACTTGGTTACACAATGCAATTATCAGAGGGTGAGAATGTACTTATGTCAAAAGAGGAGGCATTCAATAAAATTACTACCTTTACAGGTGGACGTGCAGCAGAGGAGATAATTTTTAATACCTTTACTTCAGGTGCTTCAAACGATATTGAACAGGTAACTAAAATTGCCAGGGCAATGGTAACTCGTTTAGGAATGAGTAAAGATTTTGATATGATGGCATTGGAAACAATGACTAATCAGTATCTTGGAGGAGAAAGTTCCCTATTATGCTCACCAGAAACTGCATCAAAAATTGATGAAGAGGTGCTTAATATTATTAAAAAAGCCCATGAAAAGGCTATTAATATATTAAAGGATAATATAGATAAGCTTAATGAATTAGCTCAATACCTTATTGAAAAAGAAACCATAACGGGTGATGAATTTATGAGCATTTTATCAAATAGTGTATCATATTGAAAAGGAGCAATTAAAGATGGAATTGAAAACAGAGGTTGAGTTAGAACAATTACAATCAATAAAAACAGAATTAACTCGATTTATGATGTCTTATAAATTTGGATTAGATGAGTTGAATACAAAAATCGATATTTTAAAGCAAGAATTCCAGTATATTCATGATTATAATCCTATTGAACATGTTAAATCTCGAATCAAGACCCCGGAAAGCATTATGAAAAAAGTTTATAGAAAAGGTTTTGAATTTTCATTACCTTCCATAAAAGAAAATATCCAAGATATCGCAGGTATTCGTATAACTTGTTCATTTATCTCTGATATATATAGAATTAGTAACATGCTGCAAAGCCAAAAGGATATTAAATTGCTTGTCTGCAAGGACTATATAAAAAATCCTAAACCTAATGGCTACCAAAGCCTTCATTTAATTCTACAAGTACCTGTATTTATGTCTGACAGAGTGGAGGATGTTTGTGTAGAGGTGCAAATCCGTACCATTGCAATGGATTTCTGGGCAAGTCTGGAGCACAAAATTTACTATAAATATAACAAAGAGATTCCACAAAAGCTGAAAGATGAACTTAAGAATGCTGCAGATACAGTAACACAGTTAGATAAAAAAATGGAAGGTATTCAAAAGGAAGTTAATAAGATTAAACAATCTATAAGTTCCAAGGATGAATTACAGGAAATATTTATTAATAATCAAAGATTTTATTTCTCAGATGACTTTTTATCACAATTTTTAAATGAAGGGAAATAGGTTGAAATATGAAAAGTATTTCTAACAACTAAGAAGCATACTAAATGTTCAAATCTTATATTGAGAAAGTAGACAAGCCTGTGAGTTTATTCAGTTTTAGACTGAAAAAGTTCACAGGCTTTGCTTACCATCTGCTTAGTAATTTCATTCTAAATATGCATGTACATTAAAGTAAGAATAAATTTTGTTGATTGTTTTGGTTTTTAGTAAATTAATCTAAATCATTTTTATTATCAAACAACATACCACTTGAATATATATCTAACCTTCAATTTTTAATATTTACTGGAATTATTGCACTTACACTGGAAAATCACCATATTTTTAATATGAATAGAAATTGATTTAATATAAATAACAATTTCTTGTTAAGAATTTTTTAAATACTTAAAACAACAAATACAACAAAAGTAAATAAAATAACAGCATAAGTACAAAATAATAATGTCTGATTTATTGACATTAGCATCGGGTTTGATATAATAAATATTAAAACATCAGGTTTTATAAAATAGAAAATCATAACCACTTTTGCATTGCATAATTGCAATTCAATGTCATAGTGGTGGACAGGAGTTGGCTATACAGTATGGAAAGTGTAAGATTGAATGCTGAATGCAATAAGGTCATTATAATCGACCAGACACTGTTACCTAATCAAACAAGTGAAATCGAATTAGAGACCCCAAAGGATTTATATGATGCTATTTTTGAGTTAAAGGTAAGAGGAGCTCCTGCAATAGGGATTTGTGCTGGTTACGGAATTTATATTCTGGCAAAATCAATAAAAACAAATGATATTGATGTTTTTATAAAAAAGTTTAATGAGTATTCCGACTACCTTAACAGTTCAAGACCAACAGCAGTAAACCTCAGCTGGGCACTTAGGAGAATGGAAAATGTAGCCTTAAAAAACAAGGAAAAAGGCATTCCTGCAATACTTGGGCTTTTGGAAGAGGAGTGTAGGTCAATACACAGGGAAGACATTGAAATGTGTGCCTTGATTTCTCGTTACGGACTAGCCCTTATTAAGAAGGGTGATGGAATCCTAACTCACTGTAACGCAGGTCCACTAGCAACATCCAAATATGGTACAGCACTTGGACCTATTCTTCTTGGACATGAAAAAGGCCTTAACCTTAAGGTTTTTGCTGACGAAACTAGGCCTCTGCTTCAGGGTGCAAGGCTCACATCCTATGAATTACAAAAGGCAGGAGTTGATGTCACACTTATATGCGATAATATGGCAAGTATCGTTATGAAAAATGGATGGATAAATGCCTGCTTCGTGGGCTGTGATAGAATAGCGCAAAACGGAGACACCGCAAACAAAATAGGAACAAGCGGAGTGGCTATTCTTGCCAAATACTATAATATCCCCTTTTATGTTTTAGGTCCCACATCAACGATTGATATGAACTGTAAAAGTGGTAGAGATATTGTAATAGAACTGAGAAATCCTGATGAAATCAAGGAAAAGTTCTATAAAGAACCAATGGCTCTGAAAGAAGTTAAATGCTACAATCCCGCATTTGATGTTACAGATAATTCCTTAATAACTGCAATAATAACAGAAAAAGGCATATGCTATCCACCCTTTTCCGAGAACCTTTCCAAGCTGTTCAATAAATAAAATTTAATATAGGTACTGGAAAGAAAAATGAACTCGTTTAGCTAATGTTGAACATCGAGACTTCAGGTGGGGACTCTACCCCACCTGAAGCAAAAAGTGGAAACTTCACCTTATGCTTTAGGTGGAGTCTTAGAAATTGATTAAATGGAACCATGAAAATATTATAATACAGATGTCCTAAACTTCATAAGGAGGGATAATGCCATGAATTTGTATGAGATAACTCAAAGCCTAGATTTTATCAAAAGCAAAATAAATGTAGAACCCGAAATAGGAATTGTTTTAGGTTCAGGACTCAACCATATGGCGGAGGAGATTAAAGAACCTATTTATATTGACTATAAAGAGATTCCTCACTTTGTCACTTCCACTGCCCCTGGCCATAAGGGTAGATTTGTTGTCGGCACATTAGAAGGCAGAGCTGTAATCTGTATGCAGGGAAGGTTTCACTACTATGAAGGACACACCATGAAGGATGTAACATATCCTGTTCGTATTATGAAAATGCTCGGTATAAAAAATCTTCTGCTTACCAATGCTTCAGGTGGGGTCAACAGAAGCTTTAATGTAGGAGATTTAATGCTGATTGATGATCACATTAATTTCCTTGGAACCAACCCATTGATTGGCAAAAATATCGAGGAATTTGGACCACGTTTTTGCGACATGACTTATGCTTATACACCAGAGCTGAAAGAAATTGCATTTGAAGCATCAAAGGAAACTGGAGTTGAATTAAAAAGAGGTACCTACCTTGCAACTACAGGACCTAGCTTCGAAACCCCTGCTGAAATCAGAATGTATCGTGCCCTTGGTGCAGATGCAGTTGGTATGTCTACTGTACCAGAGGTAATTGTAGCCTCACACGCAAAATTAAATGTATTAGCTATATCACTAATTACCAACATGGCTGCCGGGATTTTGAATCAGCCTCTTTCAGAAGAAGAAGTTATGAAAATTGGAAACTTAAAGGGAAAGGATCTTCAAAAGCTAGTTAGATGTATTATTAAAAGGATACCATAGATAAGAAAATGCAGGAAGCAGCTGGCCAACACTGTTCACCACCACAGTGAACTCGTTCAGCTAAAGCTGAATATCGAGACTTCAGGTGGGGACTCTACCCCACCTGAAGCAAAAAGTAGAAACTCCACCTTATAAAAGGTGGAGTCTTGGAAATTGATAAACAATATAATTTGTTTAGCGTAGTATATATATGAAAGCCATGATTATATTACTCACATTCATATAATGCTACATTTGCTTTGGAAAGGCAGGAATGCCAGTCTTGGTTCAGCTTTTTATCTACAACAATACCGTCAACATCAGAAAAGTCACATATTTTGATAAATGAAGT